>NZ_JARGEE010000038.1:0-34931 GCF_033794485.1 Streptomyces sp. MB09-02B | reverse complement strand
GGGTGGCGGCGATCAGGAAGGCGCACTCGGGGGTGGCGTCGAGCAGCTCGTCGAGAGCGATCCCGCCGAATTCGAGGTCGTCCAGGACGACGACCGCGCCGATGTCCTTCACGATGTCGAGGATCTGCTGCCGGGCGGGCCGGAACAGGGGTGTGCTGTACACGGCTGCGAACAGTTCGTACAGCAGGTCGTCGACCGTGCGCCGGAAGCCGCTCAGCCGGACGACGCCGTCGGGGGCGAGATCCGCGCAGTCGTCGGCGACCGCGTCGAGGAGCGTGGTGCGACCGGAGCCCGGGGCTCCGGTGAGGCGCACGGAGCGGCCGCGCGCGAGCAGCCGGACGAGCCGAGCTCTCTCCTCGTCGCGCCGGAGCAGGGGGAGTCGGGGCAGCGAGGGGCCCGGGGGCACCGGCGGCCGGGCGGCGCGGTCGAGGACGGCGCGCTCGGCGGGTGTGTGCTTCACGGGCTGACCAGGCAGTTCGCCCGGTGGGCAGTTCTCTGTCTCGCTGCCGTCGACGGGGTTGACGGTGAGCAGGAAGTCGCCCGAGACGAGCTGGACGGTGCGGGCGAGTGCCGGGGCGTGCCGGTCGAAGTCCTGTGTCAGTGCGTCCCGTGGAGGACGCTTGCCCTGCGCCTGTCCGTCGTCATGGCCGTACTCTGCGGGTCCCCGGTTGTTCGGGTCCATCGGTCCTAGCCCCCCAAAAGCGTCTCGTGTGCTGGAGCCCCTCCCGGCCGTGTCGCACACCGCGCTGTCGCTTCTGGTCCGGAACCCGCTCGAGGGTAGCTGGCAGCGGGCAGCCGAACCCTAAACCTTCGCACAGTATCTCCGACAGTCCGGGGTCCCGCGCCGTCCGAGACATCACAGTCTCGTGAGGATTGCGAGCGTGGTGCGTTTCGCCCACATGGTCCCCACGGGTGCCCCGCACACACAGAGCCATACGTACGGGCCCGTACGCGCGTTCACACTCTGGGCAATGACTCCAGACCGATTCCGCCCTCGATCGCGAGGATGCGGTGCAGCCGGGTGGCCACGAGCAGCCGCTGCATCTGCGGCGGCACATCGCGCAGCACGAGCCGCCGTCCGCACCGTCCCGCCCGCCGGTGGGCTCCCATGATCACCCCGAGTCCGGTGGCGTCCCAGGAGTCCAGCTCTGACAGGTCGAGCACCAGGTCGCCGGCTCCGTCGTCGACGGCCGAGTGCAGGACCGTACGGGCGTCCGCCGCGCTGCGTACGTCGAGGCGGCCCCCGACGACCAGCTCGGCGTGGTCGCCCCTGATGTACATAAGCGCTCCCGTGAGTGCGTCTCGTACTCCGTGATCTGGGTGATGCAACGTCTGACGGCGTTTCACACCGTCAGGTTGCCGTCTGTGAGCGAACCGATACCGAATTCACCTCAAGGGGTGAGGCCGGAGAGGCTCATGCGTTCACATGCGTGGGAGGGGCCGCCCGTGACGTGCGGGCCGGCGTCGGCCGGCTCCGCGTCAGTAGGTGTAGAAGCCCTGCCCGCTCTTGCGTCCGATGTCACCGGCGTCCACCATCCGGCGCATCAGCTCCGGAGGGGCGAACTTCTCGTCCTGCGACTCGGTGTAGATGTTGCTCGTGGCGTGCAACAGGATGTCGACGCCCGTCAGGTCGGCCGTGGCCAGCGGCCCCATCGCGTGACCGAAGCCCAACTTGCAGGCGAGGTCGATGTCCTCGGCGGTGGCGACGCCCGACTCGTACAGCTTCGCGGCCTCGACGACGAGGGCGGAGATGAGACGGGTCGTCACGAAGCCGGCGACGTCCCGGTTGACGACGATGCAGGTCTTGCCGACCGACTCGGCGAACTCCCGTGCGGTGGCGAGCGTCTCGTCGCTGGTCTTGTAGCCGCGCACCAGTTCGCAGAGCCCCATCATCGGCACCGGCGAGAAGAAGTGGACGCCGACGACCCGCTCGGGCCGCTCGGTGGCCGCCGCGATCTTGGTGATCGGGATGGCGGAGGTGTTGGAGGCGAGCACGGTGTCCTCGCGGACGACCTTGTCGAGCGCCCGGAAGATCTCGTGCTTCACCTCCAGCTTCTCGAAGACTGCCTCGACGACGACGTCCGCGTCGGCCGCCGCGTCGAGGTCGGTGGTGGCGGTGATCCGCCCCAGCGCCGCCTCGGCGTCCCCGGCCCCCATCTTCCCCTTGCTCACGAACTTGTCGTACGACGCCTCGATGCCGCCGATGCCACGGTTCAGCGCCTCGTCGGTGACGTCACGCAGGACGACGTCCCAGCCCGCCTGCGCGGACACCTGGGCGATCCCGGACCCCATGAGTCCGGCTCCGATCACGGCGAGCTTCCGTGCCACTGTGCGACTCCCCTGGTACGCGCTGTTGATGTGTTGCCTCTCCGGCGGACACTAGCGCTCGTGAGGGGCCGTGTGACCGCTTAGTAACGCGAGTCACGTCTCAACAGACGGACATCACACCGGCAGTACTCACTCGAAGGGTCGTACGGCCTAGTTGAGCACCTGCCCGCTCAACAGGCCCTCCCCGCCACACGGGAGAAGAAGCACCGCTCGTAATACTTCGTCCGAATTGCGCCCGGGTGTGTCTCGTGCCCCATGACGGCCGTCACCGTCCGGTGGATCCAGGTGATCTGACCGGCGGTCAGCGAGGGAGGGGAGTCCGCGACGGGAGTCCCTTCCGCGGTGCGGGCACCTCACCGGACAACCGGACAGGCCGGCGGCCCACGGCTCACCGCTGTCCCGGCAGCCCTCTCCCCCACGACGTCCCCCGTGACGGTGGGCACACGGGTCTTCCGGACGGCCCGGGCGTAACTACGCTGGTCGCATGGTCAATCTGACGCGCATCTACACCAGGACCGGCGACCAGGGCACCACCAACCTCGGCGACATGAGCCGGGTGCCCAAGACCGATCCGCGGATCTCGGCGTACGCCGACGCCAACGAGGCCAACGCGGCCATCGGGACGGCGATCGCGCTGGGCGGGCTGGACGAGGAGATCGTCAAGGTCCTCGTGCGGGTGCAGAACGATCTGTTCGACGTGGGCGCCGACCTCTCCACCCCCGTCGTCGAGAACCCCGAGTTCCCGCCCCTGCGGGTCGAGCAGTTCTACGTCGACAAGCTGGAGGCCGACTGCGACCGCTTCAACGCTGAGCTGGAGAAGCTGCGCTCCTTCATCCTGCCCGGCGGCACCCCCGGCGCGGCCCTGCTGCACCATGCCTGCACGGTGGTCCGGCGCGCCGAGCGCTCGACCTGGGCCGCCCTGGAGCAGCACGCCGACGCGATGAACCCCCTCACGGCGACCTACCTCAACCGCCTCTCCGACCTCCTGTTCATCCTCGCGAGGACGGCGAACAAGGAGGTCGGGGACGTGCTGTGGGTCCCGGGCGGGGAGCGGTAGCCGCCGCGCCGGGGCTAGCCGCCCGGCGTGCCGCGAACCCGCTGGTAGAAGCCCGTCGCGACGAGGACCGCACCCACGCACATCATCACCACGCCCACCTTGGTCAGGGTGACGACCGGTACCTCCACCCCGTCCGTGAACAGCCACAGCACCAGGCCGATCACGAAGGTGCCGGCCCCTTCCCACACGTTCCTCGATGCCCCGACCGCCGTCCCGCTCATCGTCCGGCCCTCTCCTTCGCGTACCCGGAGTCCCGGCCCCCGCTCTTCGGGGCGTCCGGCTCCTTCTTCGGCCAGATCGTGTAGGCGAGGGCGACCAGACCGTGGATGCCGGCGGCCCGGAGGGCGATCCACTGGAACGACCTCAGCGAATCGACGTTCCCGTCGTCGCCGACGTACCAGACGGCCAGCTGGAGCAGGGCCAGCGCCACCCCGGTCGCCACCAGTGTCCGGGTCCAGAGCCTGCCCTCGTGGCGGGCCCTGGCCGCGCCGTACTTCGGCGGCCCCGCCGGCTTCGGCCCGCCGCCCAGGCGATGCGCCGCGTGGCCGTCCAGCCACTTGATCATGTAGTGGCCGTAGCCCACGGTGAAGCCGATGTAGAGCGCGGCCACCCCGTGCTCCCAGCTCGGCTCGGCGCCGTTCTTCAGGTCGATCGCGGTCACGACGAACAGCACCAGCTCCAGCACGGGCTCGCAGAGCAGCAGCACGACACTGGCCCGGCGCTTCTTCAGTAGGTAGCGGACGGTCAGGGCCAGGGCCAGCAGCACCCAGAAGCCGACCTCGCAGGCGATGATCAACGCGACGATCACGATTCGCTCCTCTCGTTCACCCTTCCAGGCTCCCGGCGGGCGGCCCCGGATTCGTCGTCGCCGGTGACGAAGTCGCGGTACATCGAAAGATGCAGTCCAGGACCGTTCGCGGGCACCAGGCGCCGGGCCCCTGTCCCGTGTTGGATGGAGGGCATGGCCTTCACACCGCCCCGCCCGCACCGCGTGGACCTGTGCATCGCCGCTGCCGGACTCCTCGGCGGTCTGCTGCTGTGGGGCCTGGGCCTCGACACCCGCACTCCCCAGGACGGCCTCGTGGTGCTGGAGAGCCCCTGGTGGGTTTTGCCGCCCCTCGTCATGACAGCCGGCTGCGAGGCGCTGCGCCGCGCCATGCCCCGCACGGCCCTGCTGGTGGGATGGGCCGCGCTGACGCTGGACACCATCACCCAGGGCAGCCTGATCACGGTCCTGATGTTCACGGACCTGGTCTACGCGGCCGTGCTGTACGGCCCGCCCACCACGGCCCGCCGGGTGCCGTGGGTCTCCGGACTGGTGACCATCACCTTCACCGTGGTCCCGATCGCGGCCTTCCGGAAACCGGAGGCGCTGCTGATCGGGGTGGTCGTCGGCCTGGTCTCCCTCATGCCCGCCGCCACCGGCTGGATCGTGCGCAACCACCGCGACGCCGCCGAGGCGGCCCGGCTGCGCGCCGAGCAGACGGCCCTGCTGGCGGAGATGGACCGGGCCCAGGCCGTCGTCTCCGAACGGGCGCGGATGGCGCGGGAGTTGCACGACATGGTCGCCAACCACCTCTCGGCGATCGCGATCCACTCCACGGCCGCGCTCTCCCTCGACGACCCCGACACCTCCAAGGAGGCCCTCGGGGTCATCCGCGAGAACAGCGTGGCGGGGCTGGCGGAGATGCGCCGGCTGATCGGCATCCTGCGGGATTCGAGCGACGACACCGAGCCGTCCGTCGCACCCACACTCGACGGCCTCGAATCCCTCGTCGCGGGCGCCCGCACCAACGGTCTCGACGTGACCCTGGACGCCGACCACGCCGACACCCTCCCCGCCCCCGTCGAGCTGGCGGCCTACCGCATCGTCCAGGAGTCGCTCACCAACGCCCTCAAACACGCCTCCCCCGGCCGGGTCTCCGTGGTGCTGCGACAACCGGACGGCTCCCTCGACATCTTGGTGACCAGCCCGTACGGCGACCGCGACGGGCCGAGTGCACCCGGTTCCGGTGCCGGTCTGGTCGGGATGCGGGAGCGGGTCGCTCTGCTGGGCGGCACCTTCGAGGCAGGCCCCGAAAGCTCGGGACACGGCAAGATCTGGAGCGTCCGCGCCGCCCTCCCCGTCCCCCAAGGAGAACCCGCATGATCCGTGTGCTCGTCGCCGAGGACCAGTCCGCCGTACGGGCCGGGCTCGTCCTCATCCTGCGCAGCGCGCCGGACATCGAGGTGGTCGGGGAGGCGGCGGACGGCGAGCGGGCGGTGGCGCTCGCGCGGGAACTGCGTCCGGACCTGGTGCTGATGGACGTGCAGATGCCGCGCCTGGACGGGGTGTCGGCGACCCGGCAGGTGGTCGCCGAGGGGCTGGCCGACGTCCTCGTGCTGACCACCTTCGACCTCGACGAGTACGTGTTCGGGGCGTTGCGGGCCGGGGCCGCCGGGTTCCTGCTGAAGAACACGGAGGCGAGGGACCTCATCGAGGCCGTACGGGCGGTGGGGCGCGGCGAGGGCCTGATCGCCCCGGCGGTCACCCGGCGGCTGATCGCGGAGTTCGCCGCCAAGCCCGTACGGGAGCCCGCGGTCGATCCGTCCGTCCTCGACTCCCTCACCCGGCGGGAGCGGGAGGTCCTCTCCTGCCTGGGCGAAGGGCTGTCGAACGCGGAGATCGCCGGGCGGCTGGACATGGCCGAGGCGACGGTGAAGACGCACGTCAGCCGGCTGCTGGGGAAGCTCGACCTGCGCAGCCGCGTGCAAGCGGCGGTACTGGCGCAGGAGTTGGGTGTCTGACCTCGGTCGGCCCCACCCGGGGTGTCCGGCGTGAGCGCAGTGGTCCAGACCCATTGACCTCTGGTCCAGACCTTTCTATTCTCGGCCCACTGCGCCACGTCATGCTCATGCAATGAGACACCCCACACGTAGAAAGACGAGGAGGCGCACATGCGCTTCAGGCACAGAGCCATAGCGGGTCTCGCGACCCTGCTCCTCCCCCTCGCCGGCCTGGTCGGTCTCGCCACCCCCGCGCAGGCGGCCACGGAGGCGACCGCCACCTACGCCAAGCCCCAGGACTGGGGCTCCGGCTTCGAAGGCAAGTGGACGGTGAAGAACACCGGGACCACGACCATCAGCTCCTGGACCGTCGAGTGGGACTTCCCCTCCGGCACGTCGGTCACCTCCGCCTGGGACGCGGACGTCACCTCCTCCGGCACCCGCTGGACCGCGAAGAACAAGTCCTGGAACGGCACCCTCGCCCCCGGCGCCTCCGTCTCCTTCGGTTTCAACGGGAGCGGCTCAGGCTCCCCGGCCAACTGCAAGCTCAACGGCGCCAGTTGCGACGGCGGCCCCACCGTCCCCGGCGACGCGGCACCCTCCGCCCCCGGCACCCCGACCACCTCGGACGTCACCGACACCTCGGTGAAACTGAGCTGGCGCGCCGCCACCGACGACAAGGGCGTCAAGAACTACGACGTCCTGCGCGGCGGCACCAAGGTCGCCACCGTCACCGGCACCACCTACACGGACACCGGCCTCACCGCCGGCACCGACTACTCCTACACCGTCCAGGCCCGTGACACCGCCGACCAGACCGGCCCGGTCAGCGGCGCGGCGGCCGTCCGGACCACCGGGGGCGGCACGAACCCGAACCCGGGCTCGAAGATCAACCTCGGCTACTTCACCGAGTGGGGCGTCTACGGCCGCAACTACCACGTCAAGAACCTGGTGACCTCGGGCTCGGCATCCAAGATCACCCACATCAACTACGCGTTCGGCAACGTCAAGAACGGCCAGTGCACGGTCGACGACACCTACGCCGCCTACGACAAGGCGTACACCGCCGACCAGTCCGTCAGCGGCGTCGCCGACACCTGGGACCAGCCGCTGCGCGGCAACTTCAACCAGCTCCGCCAGCTCAAGGCCAAGTACCCGCACATCAAGGTGCTGTACTCCTTCGGCGGCTGGACCTACTCCGGCGGCTTCGGCCAGGCCGCGCAGAACCCGTCCGCGTTCGCCAAGTCCTGCAAGGCCGTGGTCGAGGACCCGCGCTGGGCCGACGTCTTCGACGGCATCGACATCGACTGGGAGTACCCGAACGCCTGCGGTCTGACCTGCGACACCTCGGGCCCGGCGGCCTTCAGGAACCTCTCCCAGGCACTGCGTGCCGAGTTCGGCGCGAACTACCTGGTCACCGCCGCCATCACCGCCGACGGCTCCTCCGGCGGCAAGATCGACGCGGCCGACTACGGCGGCGCCGCGACCCATCTGAACTGGTACAACGTGATGACGTATGACTACTTCGGCGCCTTCGACAAGGACGGCCCGACCGCCCCGCACTCCCCGCTGACCTCGTACTCCGGGATCCCCCAGGCCGGCTTCAACTCCGCCGACGCGATCGCCAAGCTGAAGTCGAAGGGCGTCCCGTCCGCCAAGCTGCTGCTCGGCATCGGCTTCTACGGACGCGGCTGGACCGGCGTCACCCAGTCCGCCCCCGGCGGCACGGCGACCGGTGCGGCCCCCGGCACCTACGAGGCGGGCATCGAGGACTACAAGATCCTGAAGAACTCCTGCCCGGTCACCGGCACGATCGCCGGCACGGCGTACGCCCACTGCGGCAGCAACTGGTGGAGCTACGACACCCCGTCCACCATCGCCGGAAAGATGACCTGGGCGAAGAACCAGGGCCTGGGCGGCGCGTTCTTCTGGGAGTTCAGCGGAGACACGACCAACGGAGAGCTGGTGAACGCGATCAACAACGGCCTCAAGTAGTACCAGGAGTGCTACTAAGCGACATTGACACGCTGACCGGGCGGGGCTGCCTCCAGCCACGCGAGGAAACCGGTCAGCGCGTCCTCGCTCATCGCCAGTTCCAGCCGGTTCCCGCGGTGCAGACACGCGAGGATCACGGCGTCGGAGAGGAGCGCCAGCTCCTCCTCACCCTCGGGGGTGCGGCGTCCGGCCACCTCGATCGAGGCACGCTCCAGGACGCGGCGGGGGCGGGGCGAGTACGAGAAGACGCGGTACCACTCGATGCGGTCGCCGTTGTATCGGGCGACGCCGTACCCCCAGCCCTTGCCGTTCTCGTCGGTGCCGGGTTTCTCCGGGGCGTCCCAGCGGAGGCTGCAGTCGAAGGTGCCCCCGGAGCGCTGGATGAGGCGTCGGCGCAGTCCGAAGACGAAGAGCCCGACCACCACGAGCGCGATCACCGAACCGCACACAGTCAGAGCGAGGACCATCGACACCGACCTCCTCGTCTCCTAGGTAACGGAACGTAAAAAACACCCATATTCGCCTCAGCCGCGGCCGGGTCGGGATGAGGACATCCAGACCCAGCCGCGGCTGAGGTACAGCATCACACGGCGTCTGCGCTCAGCGCGCACCCGCCGTACGCAGTCGTACATCCGCGCGGCGCTCGGCGGCGGCATCGCCCTCCGCCTTCGCGCGCTCCAGCTCCCGCTGGGCGCCCTGGACATCGATCTCGTCGGCCAGCTCGGCGACCTCGGCCAGCAGGGACAGCTTGTTGTCCGCGAACGAGATGAAACCGCCGTGCACGGCGACGACGACAGTGCCGCCGTCGCTCGTACGGATGGTCACCGGGCCCGACTCCAGCACACCGAGCAGCGGCTGGTGACCGGGCATGACGCCGATGTCGCCGGACGTGGTACGCGCGACGACCAGAGTGGCCTCGCCCGACCAGACCTCTCGGTCGGCCGCGACCAGCGCGACGTGCAGCTCAGCAGCCAAGGTGGCTCCTCGGGTCACCACCCGACGCCTCCGCCGGGTGTTGGGTTCAATTCTAGAGGGAGTGCAGAGGGGGGCGGGACGCACCCCATGAGGTGTGGCCTCGCCCCCCACTGATCACGACGTGCCTGACGTCAGCTGACGCCGAGGTCCTTCGCGTTCTTCTTCAGGTCCTCGATACCACCGCAGAGGAAGAAGGCCTGCTCCGGGAAGTGGTCGTACTCACCGTCGATGATCGCGTTGAACGCGGTGATCGACTCGTCCAGCGGCACGTCCGACCCGTCGACGCCGGTGAACTGCTTGGCGACGTGGGTGTTCTGCGAGAGGAAGCGCTCCACACGACGGGCACGGTGGACGGTGAGCTTGTCCTCCTCGCCGAGCTCGTCGATACCGAGGATCGCGATGATGTCCTGGAGGTCCTTGTACTTCTGCAGGACCGTCTTGACGCGCATCGCGGTGTTGTAGTGGTCCGCCGCGATGTAGCGGGGGTCCAGGATGCGGGACGTGGAGTCCAGCGGGTCCACGGCCGGGTAGATGCCCTTCTCGGAGATCGGACGGGAGAGAACCGTCGTCGCGTCGAGGTGGGCGAAGGTGGTGGCCGGGGCCGGGTCGGTCAGGTCGTCCGCGGGGACGTAGATCGCCTGCATCGAGGTGATCGAGTGACCACGGGTCGAGGTGATGCGCTCCTGGAGGAGACCCATCTCGTCGGCCAGGTTCGGCTGGTAGCCCACCGCGGAGGGCATACGGCCGAGCAGGGTCGACACCTCGGAACCGGCCTGGGTGAAGCGGAAGATGTTGTCGATGAAGAACAGCACGTCCTGCTTCTGCACATCGCGGAAGTACTCCGCCATGGTCAGACCGGCGAGGGCCACCCGCAGACGGGTGCCCGGGGGCTCGTCCATCTGGCCGAAGACCAGCGCGGTCTTGTCGATGACGCCCGACTCGGCCATCTCCTCGATGAGGTCGTTGCCCTCACGGGTGCGCTCACCGACACCGGCGAACACGGAGACACCGTCGTGGTTGTTGGCGACGCGGTAGATCATCTCCTGGATGAGCACCGTCTTGCCGACGCCGGCACCACCGAACAGACCGATCTTTCCACCCTTGACGTACGGGGTGAGAAGGTCGATGACCTTGACGCCGGTCTCGAACATCTCGGTCTTCGACTCGAGCTCGTCGAAGTTCGGGGCCTTGCGGTGGATGCCCCAGCGCTCGCCCGTGTACTGCTCGTCGACGTTCAGCACCTCACCGAGGGTGTTGAACACCTTGCCCTTGGTGAAGTCGCCGACCGGCACCGTGATGGAGGCACCGGAGTCGGTGACCGGGGCCTGGCGGACCAGACCGTCGGTGGGCTGCATGGAGATGGTGCGGACCAGGCCGTCACCCAGGTGCTGGGCGACTTCCAGGGTCAGCGTCTTCTTCTCGCCGTCCTGGGCCGGGTCGGCCACCTCGACGTGAAGGGCGTTGTAGATCTCCGGCATGGCGTCGACGGGGAATTCCACGTCGACGACCGGGCCGATGACCCGGGCGACGCGGCCCGTGGCAGCGGCCGTCTCAACTGTCGTCGTCATTACCTGTCACTCCCCGCGGTCGCGTCGGCCAGGGCTGCGGAGCCACCGACGATCTCGCTGATTTCCTGGGTGATTTCGGCCTGGCGGGCCGCGTTGGCAAGGCGGGAGAGCGTGTTGATCAGCTCGCCCGCGTTGTCGGTCGCCGACTTCATCGCGCGGCGCGTGGCGGCGTGCTTGGAGGCAGCCGACTGCAGCATCGCGTTGTAGATACGGCTCTCGACATAGCGCGGCAGCAGGGCGTCGAGGACGTCCTCCGCCGACGGCTCGAAGTCGTACAGCGGAAGGATCTCGCCCTTCGGCGCCGCCTCCTTCGCCACCTCGTCGAGGCTGAGCGGCAGCAGACGGGCGTCGAGCGCCGACTGCGTCATCATCGAGACGAACTCGGTGAAGACGATGTGGAGTTCGTCCACGCCGCCGTCAGCCGTGTCCTTCTCGATGGCCTCGATCAGCGGACCCGCGACCTTCTTGGCGTCCGCGTAGGTGGGCTCGTCGGTGAAGCCCGACCACGACTCCACGACCTTGCGCTCGCGGAAGTTGTAGTGGGCCAGACCGCGGCGGCCGACGATGTACGTGTCGACCTCCTTGCCCTCCGCCTGGAGGCGCGCCGTCAGCTGCTCGGCGACCTTGATGGCGTTGGAGTTGAAGGCGCCGGCCAGTCCGCGGTCGCTCGTGAGGAGCAGCACCGCGGAACGGGTCGCCGTCTCCGCCTCCGTGGTCAGCGGGTGCTTGGTGTTCGAACCGGTACCGACCGCCGTGACCGCGCGGGTGAGCTCGGCCGCGTACGGCGCGGAGGCCGCCACCTTGCGCTGCGCCTTGACGACACGCGAGGCGGCGATCATCTCCATCGCCTTGGTGATCTTCTTGGTCGCGGTGACGGATCGGATGCGACGCTTGTAGACCCGGAGCTGGGCTCCCATGAGTCAGGTCCCTTCCTTACGTCACTTGGAGACGTTGACGGCCGGGGCGTCCTCGCCGAGCAGCTTGCCGTCCGAGGTCTCGAACTGCTTCTTGAACTCGGCGATCGCGTCGGCGACAGCGGTGAGGGTGTCGTCCGACATCTTGCCGCCCTCCTTGATGGAGGTCATGAGGCCCTGCTCCTTGCGGTGCAGGTACTCAAGCAGCTCCTTCTCGAAGCGGCGCACGTCGGCGACCGGAACGTCGTCCATCTTGCCGGTGGTACCGGCCCACACGGAGACGACCTGGTCCTCGGTCGGCATCGGCTGGTACTGCGGCTGCTTGAGCAGCTCGACCAGACGCTGACCACGCTCCAGCTGCGACTTCGACGCGGCGTCCAGGTCGGAACCGAAGGCGGCGAACGCCTCCAGCTCACGGTACTGGGCGAGGTCGAGGCGCAGACGGCCGGAGACCTGCTTCATCGCCTTGTGCTGCGCGGAACCACCGACTCGGGAGACGGAGATACCGACGTTCAGCGCGGGGCGCTGACCGGCGTTGAAGAGGTCCGACTCCAGGAAGCACTGGCCGTCGGTGATGGAGATGACGTTGGTCGGGATGAACGCCGAGACGTCGTTGGCCTTCGTCTCGACGATCGGCAGACCGGTCATCGAGCCCGCGCCGAGGTCGTCGGAGAGCTTCGCGCAGCGCTCCAGCAGACGGGAGTGCAGGTAGAAGACGTCACCCGGGTAGGCCTCACGGCCCGGCGGGCGGCGCAGCAGCAGCGACACGGCGCGGTAGGCGTCGGCCTGCTTCGAGAGGTCGTCGAAGATGATGAGGACGTGCTTGCCCTCGTACATCCACTGCTGACCGATGGCCGAACCGGTGTACGGCGCCAGGTACTTGAAGCCGGCCGGGTCGGACGCCGGGGCGGCGACGATGGTCGTGTACTCCAGCGCGCCGGCCTCTTCGAGGGCGCCACGCACGGAGGCGATGGTCGAGCCCTTCTGGCCGATGGCGACGTAGACGCAGCGGACCTGCTTGTTCACGTCACCGGAGCGCCAGTTGTCGCGCTGGTTGATGATCGTGTCGACGGCCAGGGCGGTCTTGCCGGTCTGGCGGTCGCCGATGATCAGCTGACGCTGGCCGCGGCCGACCGGGGTCATGGCGTCGACGGCCTTGTAGCCGGTCTCCATCGGCTCGTGCACCGACTTACGGGCCATGACACCGGGAGCCTGCAGCTCCAGGGCACGGCGGCCGGACGTCTCGATCTCGCCGAGGCCGTCGATCGGGTTGCCGAGCGGGTCGACGACGCGGCCGAGGTAGCCCTCGCCCACGGCGACCGACAGGACCTCACCGGTACGGGTGACCGGCTGACCCTCCTCGATGCCGCTGAACTCACCGAGGACGATGGCGCCGATCTCGCGCTCTTCCAGGTTGAGCGCGAGGCCGAGGGTGCCGTCCTCGAACTTCAGCAGTTCGTTGGCCATGGCCGAGGGAAGACCCTCGACCTTCGCGATGCCGTCGCCGGCAAGGGTGACCGTACCGACCTCCTCGCGCGAGGCCGCGTCCGGCTTGTACGACTGGACGAAGTTCTCCAGCGCGTCCCGGATCTCCTCCGGCCGGATCGTGAGCTCCGCCATCTGGGTTCCCTGCTCTCCTTGTTGGGCCCGAAGTTTCACTTGGGGGGATGGGGACTCCCCCCTGAATGAGGTGAATCCTCTGCACGGCCCAACCGGGCCGCAGACATACGTACGTACTGCTATGAAGTTTGGTGCTAGCTCGCCAGGCGGCGGCCGGCGTCCTCGAGTCGGTCCGCGATCGAGCCGTTGATGATCTCGTCACCGACCTGCACCCGGATCCCGCCGAGGACGCCGGGGTCCACGTCGAGGTTGAGGTGCATCGGACGGCCGTAGAGCTTCGCCAGGGCGGCGCCGAGGCGTCGCTTCTGCGGGTCGCTCAGCGGGACCGCCGAGGTGACGACGGCGACCATGCGGTCCCGGCGCTCGGCGGCGAGCTTGGACAGGGACTCGAGTCCCGCTTCCAGGCTACGTCCACGCGGCGCGGTCACGAGGCGCGTCACCAGACGCTCGGTGGTGGCCTTGGCGCGGCCGCCGAGCAGGCTGCGCAGCAGCTCGCTCTTGGCCTGGCCGCTCGCGGCACGGTCGGTCAGCGCGGACCGCAGCTCGGTGTTCGAGGCGACGATCCGGCCGAAGCGGAACAGCTCGTCCTCGACGTCGTCGAGCGTGGCCGACTGCTGCGCGGCCGTGAGGTCGGCGACGTCGGCCAGCTGCTCCAGCGCGTCCACCAGGTCGCGGGGCTGCGACCAGCGGGAGCGCACCAGACCGGACACCAGGTCGGCGGTGGTCGTACCGACCTGGCCGCCGAGGATGCGGCCGACCAGCTCGGCCTTGGCCTCGCCGGACTGCGCCGGGTCGGTGAGGACCCGACGCAGCGACACCTCGCGGTGGAGCAGAGCGGTGACGGCGGCCAGCTCGTCGGCGAGCCGCGCCGCGTCCACGGACGTGGAGTCCGTCAGCGCGTCGAGGCGCTCACGTGCGGCTGCCAGGGCCTCGCGGCTCGCTCCGTTCATCGCGTGGCCTCGGCCTTCTCCTCGAGGTCGTCGAGGAAGCGGTCGATCACACGGCTCTGCCGGGCGTGGTCCTCAAGGGACTCACCGACGAGCTTGCCGGCCAGGTCGGTGGCGAGCTTGCCCACGTCCTGACGCAGCGCCGAAGCGGCGGCCTTGCGGTCGGCCTCGAGCTGCGAGTGACCGGCGGCGACGATCTCCTCGCGCTGCCGCTGGCCCTCGGCCCGCATCTCGGCGATGAGCGTGGCGCCCTGCTCCTGCGCCTCCTGGCGCAGCCGCGCGGCCTCGTGCCGAGCCTCGGCGAGCTGGGCCTTGTACTGCTCCAGCACGCTCTGGGCCTCGACCTTCATGCGGTCGGCCTCTTCGATACCGCCCTCGATCGCGTCGCGGCGCTCTTCCAGAACCTTGTTGATGTTCGGAAGCGCCTTCTTCCAGAAGAAGAAGAACACGATGGCGAAGGCGATGGCGCCCACGAGCAGCTCGGGGCCCGGCGGGATGAGCGGGTTCTGCTCTTCCCCGGCCGCCAGCTGTACCAGGTTGGCGATCACATCAGTGCCTCTCGTTGAAAGGTTCGCTCGTCAGGGCTCGATCATCCGTAGACGAACGGCATGACGATGCCGATGAGGGCGAGCGCCTCACAGAAGGCGAAGCCGAGGATCTGGTTGGCACGGATCAGGCCGGCGGCCTCGGGCTGACGGGCCAGGGCCTGGGTGCCGTTGCCGAAGATGATGCCGACGCCGACGCCGGGGCCGATGGCGGCGAGGCCGTAGCCGACAGCACCGATGTTGCCTTCGAGGGCGGCAAGGGTCTCCATGGCAGCCATGCTGATTCTTCCTTCTCTTTCATGGACCGGCGGGGGTTGGCCACCGGACGTTCTGGGGGGCTTGTGAAGCGGCGTGACTCAGTGGTGCTCGGCGAGCGCGCCCTGGATGTAGGAGCAGGCGAGGAGCACGAAGACGTACGCCTGGACGGCCTGCACGAAGAGCTCGAAGAGGATCATGACGATGGTCATGATGAAGGAGACACCGGCCGCCGGGATCATCCAGCTGTTCAGCAGGTACCAGGAGGCGACGGTGAACATGACCAGCATCAGGTGGCCGGCGAACATGTTGGCGAACAGTCGCACCGCGTGCGTGAACGGGCGGACCAGCAGGTTCGAGAAGAACTCGATGACCACCACGAGCGGCAGCACCGGGCCGAGCGACTTGTCGTAGCCGGTGACGTTCTTGAAGAAGCCGACGAAGCCGTGCTTCTTGAAGGTCAGCGAGACCCAGACCACGTAGACGATCAGGGCGAGGACCATCGGGTAGGCGATGATCGACGACACCGGGAACTGGGCCAGCGGAATCACGGACCAGATGTTCATGAGCCAGATGAAGAAGAACAGCGAGACCATCAGCGGGACGTACTTCTCGCCCTCCTTCCGGCCCAGCGTCTCGTAGACGATGCCACGGCGTACGAAGTCGTAGCCCGCCTCACCGATCATCTGCAGCTTGCCCGGGACGACCTTCGCCTTGCCGAAGGCGAGGGTGAAGAACGTGATCACCAGGAGAGTGGTGACGAGGGCGAGCAGCATCACCTTGTTGAACTCGAACCCGCCGACCGTGGCGATCGGCTTGAAGAGGAACGAGTGCAGGCCCGGAGCCGGGAAGCCACAGCCGTTGTCGGACATGATCCGACAGCTCCAGTCAAAGGCGAGCTGGGTCTGGTCAGCACTCACCACGGGCTCCTTCGGCGTGACGCATGGGTACGGCAACCTCGTTGTGTCGGCGCGGCACGCAGCCGCGGGTCGGCACTGGACTGGTGTTACGGATGTGGGGGCGGCTGGGGGGCATCAAGCCTCGCGATTGAGCAGGCGTCAGCTCAGATGCCCGCGCCCGCGATGCCGCAGTTGGCACCGGACGATAGCAGGAGTTCGCACACGCCCTTATCCCGGCCCTACTCCTCACGACGAGTGCCCCGATTTTTCGGGCTTGTTGCCCGTCGGCGCATCGGGTTCGACGTAGAGGATCTTGGCCTTCATATGTGCGCGGGTCTGTGCGGCGATCCATACGAGCGTGGTGCCGACCAGCGTGAACGCGAAGGCCCTGGGGTGGAACAGCGTGGTGTTCTTGAACGCGGACAGAAAGATGAACAACAGCAGAATCTGTGCCGCGTAAAGCATCAGGCCCATCATCTGGAACAGATGAGGAAGCGATTTGGCAGTGCGCTGCAGAACGTAGAGCCCGATTCCCATGAAGAGGATCGTGATCACCGCCGCCACGACGGCACCGAGAGCCCCCTTGCCTCCGACGACCACACCGCTGACGACAGCGGCGATCGCGCCGGCGGCTGCCGTGGGTACGGCAGCCTGAAGGAGGGTCCGGACGTCATTGGACGGCATGGCGGCAACTCCGCTTGCTAAGGGGGCAGGGTGTCGTCATGGACGAGCGTAGACCCCGGGGGCGAGCGAGAATCTCGCGCCAACGGACCGTCGCAGTGCGGCCCTTCGACTCTGTCCCGGGTTCTCGTGAACCGTATCACAAACTATTTGATGAGGTCTTTACCTGAATGCTGTGCCAGGTGTCACACATGAGAGTGAAGCTGCCCGTCTGTGCAGAATCCACGCCGACTTGTCTGGTATAAGGCCGGTTTGCGTCGTCACGCGCTCGCATGGCATCGGCAAAGTGTTAGTCAGATTCTTACCTTGCCGTCAGCGCCATGCCCCGCCCCTCCGCCCGCACGACGGACGGCCGGAGGCCGTGCGCGAGGTGTCGCGCACGGCCTCCGGCCGGTTCCACGAGCAGGGCGACCACGGCTCCGCGCGGAGCCGTCGCTCAGCGCCGCGCGCCCGCCGGGCTGCGTTCCGGTTCGTGGGCGCGGGCGCCGATCGCCGTCGCGCCGTTGAGGGTGGGCGTCCAGTCGGCGGCGGGCTCCGGCGCGGCCGCCGGGACCGCGCGACGGCGATAGCGGGGCGGGACGAAGCTCTGCGCCCAGCGCGGCGCGCGGGGGGTGAAGCGGGGCAGCAGCAGGAGGAAGAGCCCGACCCCGCTGAGCATGGCGATGGCGAGGACGATCCACATGGACGCCGCGTTCACCGTGTACGCCAGGGTGCCGAAGGCGATCACCGCGGACCAGAAGTACATGATCAGCACGGCCCGGCTGTGCGAGTGCCCGACCTCCAGGAGCCGGTGGTGCAGATGCCCCCGGTCGGCGGCGAACGGCGACTGGCCCCGCCAGGTGCGGCGCACGATCGCGAGGATCAGGTCCGCCGCCGGGATCGCGAGGATGCTCAGCGGCATCAGCAGCGGGATGTAGACCGGCACCATCGAGTAGACCGTGCTGCGCTCCGAGCCGTACAGGTTCATCACGTCCGGGTCGACCTGCCCGGTGATGGAGATCGCGCCGGCCGCCAGCACGAGGCCGATCATCATCGAACCCGAGTCGCCCATGAAGATCCGGGCCGGGTGCATGTTGTGCGGCAGGAAGCCCAGGCACATGCCCATCAGGACGGCCGCGAAGAGGGTGGCGGGGGCCGCGGCCTCGATGCCGTAGCTGTACCAGAGGCGGTAGGCGTACATGAAGAACGCGGCGGAGGCGATGCAGACCATGCCGGCCGCGAGACCGTCGAGGCCGTCGACGAAGTTGACCGCGTTGATGGTGATGACGACCAGGGCGACCGTGAGCAGGGTCCCCTGCCACTGGGTGAGCGCGACGATCCCCACACTGGGGATGGGCAGCCAGAGGATCGTCAGACCCTGCATGACCATCACACCGGCGGCGATCATCTGGCCGCCGAGCTTGATCAGGGCGTCGATCTCGAACTTGTCGTCCAGGACGCCGATGAGCCAGATCAGCGCGGCCCCGGAGAGCAGCGCGCGCGGTTCGTTGGACTCGGCGAAGACCTGGCTGAGGTTGGTCAGGTGGTCGGCGACCAGCAGACCGGCGCACAGCCCGAAGAACATCGCGATACCGCCGAGCCGGGGCGTCGGTTCACGGTGGACGTCGCGCGCACGCACCGCCGGCATGGCTCCGGCCACGATCGCGAACTTCCGTACCGGCCCTGTCAGCAGGTACGTCACCGCAGCCGTGATGCAGAGCGTCAGGAGGTATTCACGCACGGGCTTCCCCACAGGTCTCGCTGGCCATCACAGCCTCACACCCTAGCGATGCGCGCGACGGTGCACGCATACGGTGGAGGACATCCGGGTAGCGACGATGGTTGCACGTGATGCTGTGCCTAATGGTGCGTCTACCCCACCTCAGCGCGGATACGGCGGAAATCTTCCGGCCAGGTCCCGCACTTCTTCACGCGTCCGCTTGCCGTCGCCGCCGTCCCGCAGGGCCCCCGCGAACAGGACCGCGAGCCGTGCCATCTCCACCTCGCCCATGCCCTGGGTGGTCAGCGCGGCCGTGCCGAGCCGCAGGCCACGGGCGTCTCCGTGCGGGAGCGCACAGCAGTCCAGGACCATCCCGGCCGCCGCGAGCCGCCCCTTGGCGCTGCGGCCGTCGACACCGAGTGGCGCGGGATCGACGGTCAGGAGGTGGGTGTCGGTGCCGCCGGTGACGACCACGAGGCCCTCCTCGGCCAGTCCCCGGGCCAGGACGCGGGCGTTCGCGACCACCTGATGGGCGTACGCGGTGAACGCCGGGGTTGCCGCCTCCCCGAACGCGACGGCCTTCGCGGCGATGGTGTGCATCTGCGCGCCGCCCTGGGTGAACGGGAACACCGCCCGGTCGACCCGCTCGGCCAGCTCGCTCCCGCAGAGCAGCATCCCGCCGCGCGGTCCGCGCAGCACCTTGTGCGTGGTGGCGCACACGATGTCGGCGTACGGCACCGGGTTGGGCGCCGCTCCCCCGGCGACCAGCCCGATCGGGTGGGCCGCGTCGGCGATGAGATAGGCGCCCACCTCGTCGGCGACCTCGCGGAAGAAGGCGTAGTCGATGTGCCGGGGATAGGAGATCGACCCGCACACGATCGCCTTCGGGCGGTGCGTACGGGCCAGGGTGCGCACCTGCTCGCGGTCGATCAGCCCCGACTCGGCCTCCACGCCGTATCCGACGAAGTCGAACCAGCGGCCGGAGAAGTTGGCGGGCGAGCCGTGGGTGAGGTGCCCGCCGAAGTGCAGTCCCATCGCGAGGACGGTGTCGCCGGGGCGCAACAGGGCGGCGTACGCGGCCAGTACGGCCGAAGAACCGGAGTGGGACTGCACGTTGGCGTGCTCGGCCCCGAAGAGCGCCCTGGCCCGCTCCACGGCGAGCCGCTCGGCGACGTCCACCATCTCGCAGCCGCCGTGGTACCGGGCCCCCGGATACCCCTCCGCGTACTTGTTCGCGAGCGGTGACCCCAGCGCGGCCAGAACCGCGGGCGAGGTGAAGTTCTCCGCGGCGACGAGCTGCAGCGTCGTCGCCTGCCGATCGAACTCACCGAGCAGGATGTCGGCCAGCTCAGGGTCCTGCCGCCGCAGGACATCGGCCTCTAGAACAGGGGTGACCGACATGATGGACTCCGGGGCGTCGACGGTGACGTACCGCCAATGTAGACCCGGGACGCCCGAGGTGCCCGATGTTGTGACCGCCTACGGCTGACACGACCGACCCCGGGGCACCTCCGAGCTAGGGCCCGCTGCCAGGGCACTAGGCCCTGGCCGGTACTCCCGTCAGTGCGGTCACCACCGGATCCAGCGCCTGGTGTATCTCGTCGCCGACCGACCGGAAGAACGGCAGGGGCGCGCCGTACGGGTCGTAGACCTCGTCGGCCTCGGCCGTCGGGGCGAGGAGCCACCCGCGTAGAGCCGCCGCCGCACGGACCAGCGCACGCGCGCGGACGACCATGCCCTCCTCCAGAGGAGGCAGCGTTGCCGGGTCGATCGCGCGGACCAGGCGGGTGAACTCCTTCAGCGTGAAGGTGCGCAGTCCCGCGGAGTGCCCCATGGAGATGACCTGCGCCCGGTGGTCACGCGTGGCCGTCAGCACGAGGTCGGCGCGGATGACGTGCTCGTCCAGCAGCTCACGCCCCGTGAAGCCGGAGGCGTCCGCGCCGAAGTCCGCGAGGACCGCCTCGGCGTTCGCCTCCATCGGCGCCCCCTCGTGCCCCCACGTCCCCGCGCTCTCGACGATCAGACCGCCCCACAGCGGGTCCCCGAGCCGGTCCGCCAGGGCATGCCGGGTCAGCCGCTCGGTGATCGGCGAGCGGCACACGTTGCCGGTGCTGACGTGGAGGATGCGGAAGGTGTCCCGCGGCAGTCCCGTGAAGGTCCGCGTCTCTTCCCCGTCCCATATGCCACGCCCCGCGTCAGGGGCCGTCAATTCGCCACCTCAAGGTCGGGTACGACCTTGCGGAGTTCCTCCGCCGACAGCGCTCCTGCGCGCAGCAGCACCGGCACCTTGCCCGTGACGTCGACGATCGACGACGGCTCGTTGCCGGGGGTCGGGCCGCCGTCCAGGTAGACGGAGACGGAGTCGCCGAGCATCGCCTCGGCGGCGTCGCAGTTCTCCGGTGCCGGGTGGCCGGTCAGGTTGGCCGAGGAGACCGCCATCGGGCCGACCTCGGTCAGCAGCTCGATGGCGACCGGGTGCAGCGGCATGCGCACGGCGACGGTGCCCCGGGTGTCGCCGAGGTCCCACTGCAGCGACGGCTGGTGCTTGGCGACGAGCGTGAGCGCACCCGGCCAGAACGCGTCGACCAGCTCCCAGGCCATCTCGGAGAAGTCCGTGACGAGGCCGTGCAGGGTGTTCGGGGAGCCGATGAGCACGGGCGTCGGCATGTTGCGCCCCCGGCCCTTGGCCTCCAGCAGGTCGGCCACGGCCTCCGACGTGAACGCGTCCGCGCCGATGCCGTACACGGTGTCCGTCGGCAGCACCACGAGCTCGCCCCGGCGAATGGCGGACGCGGCCTCGCGCAGACCGGTGGCGCGGTCGGTCGCGTCGTTGGTGTCGTATCGCCGTGCCATTTAGCGGGCCTCCTCGTACACGTACTGCTGGGATTCCGGGAAATCTGCCGTCGGGCGCGTGCTCGTGCGCGCGCTCGGGAGCGTGCTCACGGCAGCGCCTTGCGGGCGGTCGCGAACCGCGGCCGGTTGTTGAGGTCCGGGTGGTCGGCCGCGTCGGCCCAGCCCCGCTCCTCGGTGAAGATCCAGGGCACCTGGCCGCCCTGGGTGTCGGCGTGCTCGATGACGACGACACCGCCCGGGCGTAGGAGCCGGTGCGCGGTGCGCTCCAGGCCACGGATCAGATCCAGGCCGTCCTCCCCTGAGAACAGGGCGAGTTGGGGATCGTAGTCGCGGGCCTCGGGCGCCACGTACTCCCACTCGGTGAGCGGGATGTACGGCGGGTTGGAGACGACCAGGTCGACCTGGCCGTCGAGGTCGCGGAAGGCGTCCAGGGCGTTGCCCTGGCGCAGGTCGACGCGGGAGCCCGCCATGTTCTTGCGGGTCCACGTCAGGGCGTCCTCGGACAGCTCGACGGCGTGCACGCGCGAGCGCGGAACCTCCTGGGCGAGGGCGAGCGCGATCGCGCCGGAGCCGGTGCACAGGTCGACGATGAGCGGCTCGACGACGTCCATCGCGCGGACGGCGTCTATGGCCCACCCGACCACCGACTCGGTCTCGGGCCGGGGCACGAACACCCCGGGCCCGACCTGAAGTTCGAGGTAGCGGAAGTAGGCCCGCCCGGTGATGTGCTGCAGCGGCTCACGCTGCTCGCGCCGGGCGATGACCTCCCAGTACCGGGCGTCGAAGTCGGAGTCCTTGACGGTGTGCAGCTCGCCCCGCTTGACGCCGTGCACGAACGCGGCGAGCTCCTCCGCGTCGTTGCGCGGCGAGGGCACGCCGGCGTCGGCCAGGCGCTGGGTGGCCTGGGCCACTTCCGCGAGCAGCAGGTTCACGCAAGTCCTCCGTCGTACTCTTCGTGCCTCGTGCGTGCCTTACGCGGCCGCCAGCTTCGCGGCCGAGTCCGCGTCGACGCAGGCCTGGATCACCGCGTCGAGTTCACCGTCCAGGACCTGGTCCAGGTTGTAGGCCTTGAAGCCGACGCGGTGGTCCGAGATGCGGTTCTCCGGGAAGTTGTACGTGCGGATCTTCTCGGAGCGGTCGACGGTACGGACCTGGCTGCGGCGGGCGTCGGCGGCTTCCCTCTCCGCCTCCTCCTGAGCCGCGGCGAGCAGCCTGGAGCGCAGGATACGCATCGCCTGCTCCTTGTTCTGCAGCTGGCTCTTCTCGTTCTGGCAGGAGGCGACGACTCCGGTGGGAATGTGTGTGATGCGCACGGCGGAGTCGGTGGTGTTGACGGACTGGCCTCCGGGCCCGGAGGAGCGGTAGACGTCGATCCGCAGGTCGTTCATGTTGATCTCGACGTCGACCTCCTCGGCCTCGGGCGTGACCAGCACACCGGCGGCGGAGGTGTGGATGCGGCCCTGGGACTCGGTGGCCGGCACGCGCTGGACGCGGTGCACCCCGCCCTCGTACTTCAGCCGGGCCCAGACGCCCTGGCCGGGCTCGGTGGCGCCCTGGCCGCCCTTGGTCTTCACGGCGACCTGGACGTCCTTGTAGCCGCCCAGCTCGGACTCGGTGGAGTCGATGATCTCGGTCTTCCAGCCGACGCGCTCGGCGTACCTGAGGTACATCCGGAGCAGGTCGCCGGCGAAGAGGGCGGACTCGTCGCCTCCCGCACCGGCCTTGATCTCCAGGATGACGTCCTTGTCGTCGGACGGGTCCCGGGGCACGAGCAGCAGCCGCAGCTTCTCCGTCAGCTCCTCGCGCTGCTTCTCCAGCTCCTTGACCTCGGCGGCGAAGTCCGGGTCGTCCGCGGCGAATTCACGGGCCGTGTCGATGTCGTCGCCGGTCTGCTTCCAGGAGCGGTACGTGCCGACGATCGGGGTCAGCTCCGCGTAGCGCTTGTTCAGCTTGCGCGCGTTGGCCTGGTCCGCGTGGACCGACGGGTCGGCGAGCTTCTTCTCCAGGTCGGCGTGTTCCCCGACCAGTTCCTCGACCGCCTCGAACATCTTCTCCGGCTCCCTGTACGACGTACGACGTTGTGAGTGGGCTGCACTCCTGGGCTGCGCAGCTGTGTGCCGCACCGCAAAGCGCCGGTCCCGACGCCCCCGATGGGGGCGCCGCGGACCGGCGCTGGGGGCTCGCTACTTCTTGGCAGCGGCAGCCTTGCCGAAGCGGGCCTCGAAGCGGGCCACGCGGCCACCGGTGTCGAGGATCTTCTGCTTGCCCGTGTAGAACGGGTGGCACTCGGAGCAGACCTCGGCACGGATGGTGCCGCTCTCGATCGTGCTGCGGGTGGTGAACGACGCGCCGCAGGTGCAGCTGACCTGCGTCTCGACGTACTCGGGGTGGATGTCGCGCTTCAAGGTGTCTCCTAGTTTCGGGAGGGCGCCGGGTCGCGTCCGCGGGGTGCGGGCGCGTGAACCGGAGCCGACGTACCAGTCTGCCAGGACTGGCGCCATCTCCCAAAACCAGGGGGTGCGCACAGGTATTCCCACGGATGCCGAGCCGCTCGGCAGTGACGTCCGGCCCGCCCTACCCAACTGCGGGCAATCGTGCCGCTGGGGCGATGGGGGTACCTCCCGCTCGAGCGAAGCCGAGAGTGGGGGAGGGTGGGCGCAGGCGGCACCCCGTCAGCGCCGGTAAGCGCCTCCCACCCCCGGCAGGCACGCGCCATGGGGTGCCTCGTAGCCGCCGTACGCGGCCGCGGGGCCGTGCGGGCTGGTCGCGCAGTTCCCCGCGCCCCTTTGGGGGCTAGCCCGCAGCCACAACGCCCCCGGCGGCCCCCGTAGCCGTCCCCTTCGTCGCCGACTTCGGGATCGGCTTGTCGGCCTTGAGCGCCGCCCACACCCGCTTCGACTTCGCCTCGTCCACCAGCACCCGGTTCGGGTCGTCGGGGTCGTACTGGACCGGCATCGTGACCATCGTCATGTTCTTGGAGCCGATGCCCTTGAGGCCGTTCGCGAAGGACGCGAGGTTTTTGACGGTGTCCAGCTCGGAGTCCGTGGTGATGGCGTCGGTCGCGGACTCGGCGAGGTCGTAGATCTTCTTGGGGCTGCTGAAGATCCCGACCGACTCGACCTGCTCGATCAGCGCCTTGATGAACGCCTGCTGGAGCTGGATGCGCCCGAGGTCGGACCCGTCGCCCACGCCGTGCCGCGTCCGGACCAGCCCGAGCGCCTGCTTGCCCGTGAGCGTGTGCTCCCCGGCCTTCAGGTCCAGATGGCTGTCGGGGTCCTCGATGTCCTTCGTGGTGGTGATGGGCACGCCGCCCAGGACGTTGATCAGCTTCTCGAAGCCCGCGAAGTCGACCTCGATGTAGTGGTCCATCCGGATCCCGGTCATGGACTCGACTGTCTTCACCGCGCACGCCGCGCCGCCCGTCGAGTACGCGGAGTTGAACATCGCGTACGAGGCCGCCGGGTGCGTCGTGCCGTCCGCGTCGGTGCACTCGGGCCGCTCGACGAGCGTGTCCCGGGGTATGGAGACCACGCTGGCCCGCTTGTGGCCCTCGTAGACGTGCACGAGCATCGCCGTGTCGGAGCGGGCGCTGCCGTCGTCGACGCCACCGCCGAGCTTCTTGTTGCTGCCCGAACGGGTGTCGGAGCCGAGGACCAGGATGTCCTGCGAGCCGTTGTCGACGTCGAGCGGCCGGTCGGTGCCGAGGGCCTGGTTGATGTCGACGCTCTTGATGTTGCCGTTGAGCTTGAAGTAGAGGTAGCCGATTCCGGTGCCGCCCAGCACCAGGACGCCCGCGGCGGTCCAGACGACGGCGAGCGCCGCTCTGCTGTGCCCGTCGCGTGACGTGCGACGGCGGCCCTTGGCCGCGCGGTGGCGCGGGCCGGTGGTGCCCGTCTTCCCCGGTATGCCGGCGTCCGGCGTGCTCTCGGCGGACATCTGCTCCTCGTTCTCTCTCCGGTCGGTTACCCCCTGCGCTCAGGCCCAGGCCTGTCGGGTCGGACACGGTCCATGACATTCCGTCGACGCTCCATGGCCGCTCCGCCCGGTCAGACGGGATTTGCCGGGAAAGGGTTGCACGACGAACGGTGCCCATCGCGCAAAGCACGATGGGCACCGTGTGTGACGGATGAACCCGGCGGGACCGGGCTCACCTGGTGTTTCAGCCGAGCAGGTCGTACTGGGCGTAGCTGGTCCCGACCGAGGCCCGTGTGCTGAAGATCTCGCTCGTGGCCTTGCCGGTGCCCTTGTAGAGGTACAGCGTGCCGGCCGGCGTACGGGCCAGCAGGTCCGCCCTGCCGTCGCCGCTCACATCACCGGGAGTGATGAGCGTGTTGTAGGCGCTCCAGTCCGAGCGGACCTTGATCCGGGTGGCGAACGCGCCCGTGCCGGACTTGCCGGCGCCCTTGTAGAGGTAGACGTTGGAGCCGGTCTTGGTGCGCGCGATCAGGTCGGCCTTGCCGTCGCCGGTGAAGTCGCCGTGACCGAGGACCGCGTTGTACGTGTTCCAGCCCGTGCCGACCTTGACGCGGGTAGCGAACGTCCCGTTGCCCTTGCCCGGGTAGATCCACAGGGCGCCCGCCGAGTCGACCGAGAGCAGGTCGGGCAGCGCGTCGCCGGTGACGTCACCGGGCGTGATGATCCGGGTGCGGGTCGCCCAGTTGTCGAAGATCTGCGTGGTCGTCCAGGTGGTGGACGAGGCCGACCGTCGCCGCCAGAAGACGTCGCCGTCGGAGGAGCGGCGCAGGACGTAGTCCTGGTAGCCGTCCCGGTTCAGGTCGGTCTGCTGGAGCAGGTTGTAACCCTTCCAGCTGCCCTCGTCGGTCAGGGCCGCGCGGTCGCCGAGCTTGGAGCCCGTGGAGGCGCGGACGTAGCCCGTGCCGGTCTCCTTGTTGCGCAGGAAGACGTCGGCCTTGCCGTCCTGGGTGATGGCGGCGTCGTCGACCCGCGGCTGGATCGCGCCGACGTACTTGCTGACCTTGGCGAAGACCGGGTAGGCGCCCTTGTACACGCAGTGCTCGACGCCCCACGAGACGACGCCGACGACCTTGTTGTTCACGACGAGCGGGCCACCGGAGTCACCGTTGCAGGTGGCGGTGGTCGTGGCGTCGGTGCCGCCGGCGGGCTTGCCCGCGCAGACCATGTGCCCCTTGATGAAGTGAGGGCTCCAGGTGTTCGCGCAGGTCGTGTCGCTGACGATCGGCAGCGTGGCCGTCTTCAGCATCTGTGAGATGTCCTCGGTCTTGGAGCTGGTACGGCCCCAGCCGTAGGCCTTGGCACTGGTGCCCGCCGTGTACGAGGCCGTGTCGGTCGACGTCGTCATCTTGATCGGCGTGGCCTTGACGGGACTGGACAGCGTGAGGACCGCGACGTCGTTGTCGATCGCCTCCGCGTCCCACGAGGAGTGGTTCCACTGGCGCGAGACCTTGCTGGGGGTGCCGCCGTGGTAGTCGAGGTGGTCGAAGCTGCCGTCGTCGTTGTAGACGGAGGTGGGCAGCTGGTCGGTGCCGGTGACGATGTCGCCGTGCTCGACCCAGTTGAAGCGGTTCTTGTCCACGCAGTGCGCGGCGGTGAGGATCTTCGTCGGTGAGACGACCGTGCCGCCGCAGAAGAACCCGAGGTCCTTCGTCTCGTCGTAGTACCAGAGCTGTGCCATCCACGGCGCGGAGGCGATGGTCGTCTGCGAGCCGCCGATGATCTGGGCGGACGGCTTCAGGCCGCTGCCGCTGTCGGTGTCCGCGCTCTCGGTGGAGGCCGGCTCCCGTGTCACCGCCGCGGTGTCGTCCGCCGCCATCGCCTTGGCGATCCGTACATCCGCCTCGTCCGGTGTCGAGGTGCTGTCGGCGCCGGCCGCGCTCGCGGACGACATCAGCAGCGTCCCGGCTATCGCGGCGGCTATGGCTCCGGACAAAGGTCTTGCCACTCAATTCCCCCCTGGGAGTGCATGGATTGATCAGATGATGAAGAAGCTGATCGCAGAAGACCGTGATCGTACACGTGTCGCATACAGAAAAGTGGGGCCACCCTCACCAAGAGGGTGGCCCCAGTGCTTTCAGAGGTACGAGACCTAGTCGCCGTTACCGGGCATCGGCGTCGTCTTCTGGATCTGCAGCAGGAACTCGCCGTTCGACTTCGTCTGCTTCATCTTGTCGAGGAGCAGCTCGATCGCCTGCTGGGAATCGAGCGCGTGCAGCACCCGGCGCAGCTTCCAGGTGATGGCGAGCTCGTCGCTGCCGAGCAGGATCTCTTCCTTACGGGTGCCGGACGCGTCCACGTCCACCGCCGGGAAGATGCGCTTGTCGGCGAGCTTCCGGTCGAGCTTGAGCTCGGCGTTGCCCGTGCCCTTGAACTCCTCGAAGATGACCTCGTCCATGCGGGACCCGGTGTCCACCAGGGCGGTGGCGAGGATGGTCAGCGAGCCGCCGTCCTCGATGTTGCGGGCCGCACCGAAGAAGCGCTTCGGCGGGTACAGGGCGGTCGAGTCGACACCACCGGACAGGATGCGGCCGGAGGCCGGCGCCGCCAGGTTGTAGGCACGGCCCAGACGCGTGATCGAGTCGAGGAGCACGACCACGTCGTGGCCCAGCTCGACGAGGCGCTTGGCACGCTCGATGGCGAGCTCGGCGACCGTCGTGTGGTCCTCGGCCGGGCGGTCGAAGGTCGAGGAGATGACCTCGCCCTTCACCGACCGCTGCATGTCGGTGACCTCTTCCGGACGCTCGTCGACGAGGACGACCATCAGGTGGCACTCGGGGTTGTTGTGCGTGATCGCGTTGGCGATCGCCTGCATGATCATGGTCTTGCCGGTCTTCGGCGGGGCCACGATCAGACCGCGCTGGCCCTTACCGATCGGCGCGACGAGGTCGATGATGCGGGTGGTGAGCACGCCCGGGTCGGTCTCCAGACGGAGCCGGTCCTGCGGGTACAGCGGCGTCAGCTTGTTGAACTCCGGGCGCCCGCGCCCGGATTCGGGCGCCATGCCGTTCTGCGAGTCCAGGCGGACCAGCGCGTTGAACTTCTCGCGGCGCTCGCCGTCCTTGGGCTGGCGGACCGCACCGGTGACGTGGTCACCCTTGCGCAGGCCGTTCTTGCGGACCTGGGCGAGGGAGACGTAGACGTCGTTCGGACCGGGCAGGTAGCCCGAGGTGCGGATGAACGCGTAGTTGTCGAGGATGTCCAGGATGCCCGCGACGGGGATCAGGACGTCGTCGTCGGCGAGCTGCGGCTCGGGGGCGCCGATCTCGTCACGGCCGCGACGGCCGCGACGGTCGCGGTAGCGGCCGCGACGGCCACGGCGTCCGCCGTCGAAGTCGTCGTCGTCCTGCGGGCCGTTGTCACGCTGGCGGTCCTGGCGGCCGCCGCTCTGCTGCTGGCCCTGCTGCTGGCCGCGGTCGCGCTGCGGCTGGCCGCCGCCCTGCTGCTGCTCGTCGCCCTTGCCGCGGCGGCCGCGGTCGCCGCGCTCACCGCGGTCCCCACGCTCGCCCCGGTCACGGCCACGCTCGCGGCGGCCCTGACGGCCCTCGCCGCCCTGGTCACCGGCGTCGGCCTTGGTCTCGGCCGGCGCGGCCGGGGTCTCGGCCTTCGGCTCGCTCTTCGCCTCGGCGGTGACCGTCTCGGGGCTGCCCGCGTCGGCGGTGGCCCGGCGCCGACGGCGCTCGGTGGGCGCCTCGTCGCCACCGGCCGGCTGGCCGGGGATCTCGATCTGCTGCTGGGCCACGGCCTTCTCGGCCTTCTCGGCAGGCGCCGCGGCCTTCTTGGCGGTGGCCTTCTCGGCGGTGGCCTTCTCGGCCGGGGCGGCGTCGTCGCCCGTACGCGCCTTCGAGGTGGCGCGGCGCTTCGGCTTGGTCTCGGCGGCGGCCTCGGCCTTCGCCGGGGCACCCCCTCCCGCCTGCGCCTCCTTGATGACCTCGATCAGCTGGCTCTTGCGCATCCGCGCGGTGCCCCTGATGCCGAGGCCGGATGCGACCTGCTGCAGCTCGGCCAGCACCATGCCCTCGAGGCCGGTGCCACGGCGCCGCCGGGAGCCGGCACCGCTGGCAGGCGCGGCGTCCGTGGCGGGCGCGGCAGCGGTGTCCTCGACACGTGCGCCCATCAGATCGGTGGTGTCGCTCACGAAGGGTCCTTCCCTGGAGCGGACGTCGGCCTTCTGGCTCGGCGACCGTTTGTGCTGTCCGGCTTCGGTCCTGTTCGTGTGGACCGTGCCGGGGCGGTGGTCCGCCAAAGGCGGCGGAGGAGAATTTCTGGTGATTCGGCGCTTTCCGGGCCGTGGCACTGAGTGTCTGTGTCACGCGGCTCGGCGATGCGCCGGTTCCGGAGCCTGCTCGGCAGACCGCTCAGTGCCTGCGTACGGCGTACAGCTTGACGTACGAAGCACAGTGCGGCTTGGGAGACTCCCGGAAGAATGGTTGTCCCGGACGGGGACGATAAGCACCTCGCCATGGCTGGGGCAGGTGCAGACTTGAGGTTAACACTACCGGATCCAACAAACATTCCCCCTCTCGAAATCCGGCAACCGCGCCCCTACGCGTCGCCGGTGCCGACGCCGGGTTCGGCGACGGTGGTGCTGAGCGGCAGGACGCACGCCCCTCGGGCGTCGAGGTCCAGCCGGTTGGCGGCCCATCCCGCACCCGCGAGATCGGCCACCTTGTCGGCGCTGGCCTCGTCGGCCAGGGCCAGGACGGTGGGTCCGGCGCCGGAGATGACCGCCGGGACGCCGTCGGCCCGCAGTCGCTCGACCAGGGCCGCGCTCTCCGGCATGGCGGGCGCCCGGTACTCCTGGTGCAGCCGGTCCTCGGTTGCGGGCAGCAGCAGCTCGGGGCGCCTGGTCAGGGCTTCCACGAGGAGGGCCGCCCGGCCCGCGTTGGTGGCTGCGTCGACGTGCGGGACGTTGCGCGGGAGCAGTCCGCGCGCCGTCTCCGTCAGTACGGGCTTCCCCGGCACGAAAACCACCGGAACGATGGAATCCGCGGGGTCCATCCTGATCGCCCGCGCGGCGCCGCCCTCCATCCAGGAGAGGGTGAAACCGCCGAGCAGGCAGGCCGCGACGTTGTCGGGATGGCCCTCGATCTCCGTGGCCAGTTCGAGCAGCGCGGCGTCGTCGAGCCGGTTGTCGCCGCCTATGGTCACGGCGCGGGCGGCGACGATGCCGGCGCAGATGGCGGCGGAGGAGGAGCCGAGGCCGCGGCCGTGCGGGATGCGGTTGGCGCAGACGATCTCCAGGCCCCGGGGCTGTCCGCCCAGCAGGTCGAAGGCGGTGCGCAGGGAGCGGACGAGCAGATGCCCCTCGTCGCGCGGGAGTGTCTCGCTGCCCTCCCCCGCGATGTCGACGTGCAGGCCGGAGTCGGCCACCCGGACGACCACGTCGTCGTAGAGCCCCAGCGACAGGCCCAGGGCATCGAAGCCCGGACCGAGGTTGGCGCTGGTGGCGGGGACGCGCACCCGTACGGCGGCGGCGCGGAACGCTGGACCGGCCATCGCTCGATGACTCTCCTTGAGCTGCGAGATTGACGATTGTCGAATGACATTCGATTGACGTTCGACAGGTACCTGAAACCCGGCGGCCGCCGAGGACGGCACGGCGCCGCACCCCTTGCGGGGGCATATGCAGCGGGCGGGTTCAGCACAGCCTATCGAAGGAAGGTTCTGTGGCGACATAGGGCGCACAGGAGGCGCACGATGCGTGTCGTAAGCCCCCTGTGCACCCCCTGTCGGGTCCTGTCAGGGTTATCCCCCGAGATTCGACGTCTACGCGCGACTCTCAGGTCTTTTCGAACGGCTGGGCGAGAGGATACGCGAACGCCCGTGGGTGTGGTTACGCGAGACCGAGGCGCTCGGCCGCCGTCGCCGCGTCCACCGGGACCGTGACGGGCTGCGGGGCACCCGCGACGGCCCAGTCCGGGTCCTTGAGGCCGTTGCCGGTGACCGTGCAGACGATGGTCTGGCCCGGGTCGACCTTGCCGGCCTCGGCGGCCTTCAGCAGACCGGCCACGGAGGCGGCGGAGGCGGGCTCCACGAAGACACCCTCCTGAGCGGCCAACAGCCGGTAGGCGCGCAGGATCTCACGGTCCGTCACCTCGTCGATGGCACCGCCCGACTCGTCCCGCGCGGCCAGGGCGTACTGCCAGGACGCGGGGTTGCCGATACGGATCGCGGTGGCGATCGTCGACGGGTCCTTGACGACCTCACCGCGCACGATCGGCGCGGAGCCGGAGGCCTGGAAGCCCCACATGCGGGGCGTCTTGGCGGCGATCCCGTCGGCGGCGTACTCCTTGTAGCCCTTCCAGTAGGCCGTGATGTTGCCCGCGTTACCGACCGGCAGGACGTGGATGTCGGGCGCGTCGCCGAGCATGTCCACGATCTCGAACGCGGCGGTCTTCTGGCCCTCGATGCGCACCGGGTTCACCGAATTGACCAGCGCCACCGGGTAGTTGTCGCTCAGTTCACGCGCGAGGGTGAGGCAGTCGTCGAAGTTGCCGTCGACCTGGAGGATCTTCGCGCCGTGCACCAGGGCCTGGCCCATCTTGCCGAGCGCGATCTTGCCCTGCGGGACGAGTACGGCCGAGACCATGCCCGCGCGGACGGCGTAGGCGGCCGCGGAGGCAGAGGTGTTGCCCGTGGAGGCACAGATGACGGCCTTCGCGCCCTCTTCCTTCGCCCGGGTGATGGCCATGGTCATCCCGCGGTCCTTGAAGGACCCGGTGGGGTTGGCGCCCTCCACCTTGAGGTGGACCTCGCAGCCCGTGCGCTCCGAGAGCACCTGCGCGGGGACGAGGGGCGTGCCGCCCTCGCGGAGCGTCACGACCGGCGTGCTGTCGGAGACGGGCAGCCGGTCCCGGTACTCCTCGATGATTCCGCGCCACTGGTGGGTCATTGCTGGTTACTCTCCTTCAACCCGCATGATGCTGGCGACACCCCGCACGGTGTCGAGGTTGCGCAGCGCCTCGACGGTCCCGGTGAGGGAGGCGTCGGAGGCGCGGTGGGTGACGACGACGAGAGAGGCCTCGCCGTCCTTGCCCTGCTGGCGAACCGTATCGATCGACACTCCGTGCTCCGCGAACACGGTCGCCACCTGGGCGAGAACACCCGGTTTGTCGGCGACGTCGAGGCTGATGTGGTAGCGCGTGACGACCTCACCCATCGGCGAGACCGGCAGGGCGGCGTAGGCGGACTCGCCGGGTCCGGTGGACCCCGCAAGCCGGTTGCGGCACACGGCCACGAGGTCCCCGAGCACGGCGGAGGCGGTGGGGGCACCGCCCGCGCCCGGTCCGTAGAACATCAGCTGACCGGCGGCGTCCGACTCCACGAACACCGCGTTGTAGGCGCCGCGAACGGAGGCGAGGGGGTGGGTCAGCGGGATCATCGCGGGGTGCACGCGCGCGGTGACGGACCCGCCGTCCGCGGCCCGCTCGCAGATGGCGAGCAGTTTGATGGTGCAGCCCATGTTCTTGGCGGAGGCGAAGTCGGCCGCCGTCACCTCGGTCATGCCCTCGCGGTACACGTCGTCGAGGCGTACGCGCGAGTGGAAGGCGATACCGGCGAGGATCGCGGCCTTGGCGGCGGCGTCGAACCCCTCGACGTCGGCGGTCGGGTCCGCCTCGGCGTACCCGAGCGCGGTGGCCTCGTCGAGGGCCTCCTGGTATCCGGCCCCCGTGGTGTCCATCTTGTCGAGGATGAAGTTGGTCGTCCCGTTGACGATGCCCATCACCCGGTTGATCTTGTCGCCGGCGAGGGACTCGCGCAGCGGGCGGATCAGCGGGATGGCACCGGCGACGGCGGCCTCGTAGTAGAGGTCCTTGCCGTGCCCGTCGGCGATCGCGTGCAGGGCGGCGCCGTCCTGGGCGAGGAGGGCCTTGTTGGCGGAGACGACGGAGGCGCCGTGCTCGAACGCGGTGGTGATCAGGGAGCGGGCGGGCTCGATACCGCCGATGACCTCGACGACGACGTCGATGTCCCCGCGTTTGACGAGCGCGGTGGCGTCGGTGGTGACGAGGGCGGGGTCGATGCCCTCACGGACCCTGGAGGGCCGCCGTACGGCCACCCCTGCGAGCTCGACCGGGGCGCCGATCCGGGCCGCGAGGTCGTCGGCGTGCGTCGTCATGATGCGCGCCACCTCTGAGCCGACAACCCCACAGCCCAGCAGCGCCACCTTCAGCGGACGCGTACGCATCATCCGACCTCGTTTCCTCACATACCGACATACCGAACACGGTGGGACCAGTCTCACTCACCGGACGGGAGTTTCTATCCCTGGTCCGGATCGTGAGACATCTATTTCATTTTCACCGGGCCGGAAGACGAAGATCTTCCGGCCCGGGTCTTTCCTTCGCCTGCGGATCAGCCGACGACCGAAGGCCTTCGTCAGCGGATCAGCAGATTTCCGTCCGCGGATCAGCCGATTCCGTACGCGGATCAGCCGACGTCGAGCCGGAGAAGATCATCCTCCGTCTCGCGGCGGACGATGACGCGGGCCTGTCCATCATTGACGGCGACGACCGGCGGGCGCAGGACGTGGTTGTAATTGCTCGCCATGGAACGGCAGTACGCACCGGTGGCCGGTACCGCGATCAGGTCACCCGGTGCCAGGTCCGCCGGCAGGAACGCGTCCTTCACCACGATGTCACCGCTCTCGCAGTGCTTGCCGACCACACGCGCGAGCATCGGCTCGGCGTCGGAGGTGCGGGACACCAGCGCGACGCTGTACTCGGCGTCGTAGAGCGCGGTCCTGATGTTGTCGGACATGCCCCCGTCGACGGAGACGTACGTCCGCAGCCCGTCCAGCGGCTTGATGGTGCCGACCTCGTAGAGCGTGAAGGCGGTCGGGCCGACGATGGCACGCCCGGGCTCGACGGAGATCCGGGGCGCGCGCAGCTTCGCGGCCTCGCACTCCCGGTTGACGATCTCGGTGAGCGCCTTGGCGATCTCGTGCGGCTCGCGGGGGTCGTCGTCGCTGGTGTAGGCGATGCCGAGCCCGCCGCCGAGGTCGATCTCGGGCAGCTCGACGCCGTGCTCGTCACGGATGTCCTTGAGCAGCCCGACGACGCGGTGGGCGGCGACCTCGAACCCGGAGGTGTCGAAGATCTGCGACCCGATGTGGCTGTGGATCCCGATGAGTTCGAGCCCGTCGAGCTTGAGCGCCCGCCGTACGGCCTCGGCGGCCTGCCCACCCGCCAGCGGAATCCCGAACTTCTGGTCCTCGTGGGCGGTGGCGATGAACTCGTGGGTGTGGGCCTCGACGCCGACGGTGACGCGGATCTGCACCCGCTGCCGCGTGCCGAGGGACTGGGCGATGTGCGCGACCCGCACGATCTCCTGGAACGAGTCGAGCACGATCCGCCCGACGCCGGCCTCGACGGCCCGGCGGATCTCGTCCTCGGACTTGTTGTTGCCGTGGAAGGCGATGCGGTCGGCGGGCATACCGGCGGAGAGCGCGGTCGCGAGTTCGCCGCCGGAGCAGACGTCGAGGTTGAGCCCCTCCTCGTGCAGCCAGCGCACGATGGCCCGGGACAGGAACGCCTTGCCCGCGTAGAACACGTCGGCGTCCTGCCCGAACGCGGTGCGCCAGGCGCGCGCCCGCGCGCGGAAGTCGGCCTCGTCGACGAAGTACGCGGGCGTGCCGAACTCCTCCGCGAGCGCCTTCACATCGATCCCGCCGACGCTGACGACTCCGTCGGCGGTACGGGTGACGGTCTGCGCCCACACCTTCGGGTCCAGCGTGTTCAGGTCGGCGGGCGGGGCGGAGTAGTGCCCCTCGGGGAGCACGTCGGCGTGACGGGGCCCGGCGGGATGTGCGGAACGGCTCATTCTCTTACGGCTTTCTGTGTGCTCTCTGGGCG
>NZ_JARGEE010000389.1:0-8412 GCF_033794485.1 Streptomyces sp. MB09-02B | reverse complement strand
GCCTGGGAGGGAGGGTTCGTACTCATGGGCACCTCGCGGTGAGGGGGAGAGTGCGTGAGGACTGAGCCGTGGTGAGGGGCGAAAGGTGCGGGGGGACTGAGCGGTGGGAGAGAGCTCCTGTCCAGCAAGGTAGAGGATCGTTGAACGATCCTTCAATACCCCTGTTGTTTCGTTCTCCTCTCTGCGCTTGAATTCCGGCATGGCCGCCGAACTGACGGGACTTGCCGACGACCGCGCCCTCCTGGGGCGCACCAGCACCGCCGAGCGGGTCTCGGACATCCTCCGCAGCCGCATCGCCGAGGGCTTCTTCCCGCCCGGGACCCGCTTGTCGGAGGACAGCATCGGCGGCGCCCTCGGCGTCTCCCGCAACACCCTGCGCGAGGCGTTCCGCCTGCTCACCCATGAACGGCTCCTCGTCCACGAGCTCAACCGGGGCGTCTTCGTACGGGTGTTGACCGTCGAGGACGTGGAGGACATCTACCGCACCCGCCGCCTCGTCGAGTGCGCCGTCGTGCGCGGGCTCGGGGAGCCGCCGTACGGCCTTGAGGGGCTCGCCGCGGCCGTCGCGGAGGGCGAGCGCGAGGCCCGCGAAGGCGACTGGAAAGGGGTGTCCACCGCCAACATCCACTTCCACCGCGAACTGGTCGCCCTCGCCGGCAGCGCCCGCACCGACGAGCTGATGCGCAGCGTCTTCGCCGAACTCCGGCTCGCCTTCCACGTGGTGGACAACCCGCGCACGTTGTACGAGCCGTACCTGGCGCGCAACCAGCTCATCCTGCGGACGCTGCAACGGGGGGAGCGGGCCGAGGCCGAACGCATGCTGGTCGAGTATCTCGACGACTCGCTCCGGCGCATGGTCGAGGTCTACGGGCGGAGGGTGCGGGACAGCGCCCCGTGAGCGGCGCCACGGCCTGTCCGGCGGCGCCACCGCCTGTCCGGCGGCTCGTCCGGCGGCTCGGCGGCTCGTCCGGCGGCACGTTTGGGTCGTTGTCAGACCCAGGACCTAGTCTGTGCACCGTGACTTCACCCGCATCGACGGACCGTGTTCCGCCCCAGCTCAGCGCGGGGCCGCGCCCCGCGCAGGGGCCGGCCGCCGACGAGGGACTGGCGCGGCGCCTGCGCGCGCTCGCCTGCACGGCGCCGCTGCACGACCTGGACGCCCGCAAGGCGAACCTCGCCGGTGAGTACACGGTGTACGGCATGGCCGAGGTCGCCCTCGCCGCCATCGACCTGGTCACCCTGAACATGGACTTCGACACGGGCGCGGACCACGACCAGATCGTCGCCCGCCTCATCCCGCGCATCGCCGCCCAGGCGCCCGGCCGGCCCGTCGAGGAGCACGAGCGGGTGGCCCGCTGGGTCCTGGAGAACCTGATCAACGTCGGCAGCGTCGACCGCGGCTTCCGGGCCGTGTACGGAACCTTCGCGCCCGACGGCACCTACGTCCGCCGCGACTACGACTTCAAGCTGATCGAGGAGGTCCCGGGCTACGGGGGCGGTGTCTACCTCCGGACGACCGACGAGGCCGTCAACGTGCTCGTGGGCGCCCTCGACACCGACGTCACCAGCGCGCAGATCGCCGCCGAGGTCAAGCTGGAGGTCCTGATCAGCCGGGGCCGCCTCGCCGACGCCCAGCTCGCCGCCGAGCAGGCCCGCTACCGGACCGTGCAGTACTCGGAGACGCTGCGCAGGGCCCTGGACGCCACCCGGCGCAACGTCCGCGCGGTCGACTGGCTCCAGACCGTGCCCGACATGATCGCCGAGGCCCTCGACCACGTCGCCGACCGCTACCGCCACGAGAACGCGATCCTGACGAACATCCGCAAGGCCCGGGACGAGTCCGAGGATCCCGAGCAGAAGCGGCGCGCCGCGGAGCTGGTCGACATCGTCAAGGACTGCATCCGGCGCCACACACAGCTGCAGTCCCGGCTGCTGGAGGCCGGCCCGCTGTTCCGTGCCGAGCAGGACCGGCAGGCCTTCGCCACACCGATGACGACCTCCGGGATAGATCTGTACGGGCATCTCGTCGGGCCCCTGCTGCCGCTGCCCGTGGAGCAGGCCCGGCGGGTGACCGACGCGTTCTTCGCACGCGGCACCGGGTTGCGCACGCCCGGTTCGGTGCGGGTGGGGGACCTCGTGGAGCTGCTGTTCACCCCGCCCGTCGAGCGGGAGCACCTCGGGGCGGAGATGCCGGAGCCGGATCTGATCGCCACACCCGACGACAGCCGGTTCAGCGAGGAGCAGCTGACGGCGGCGAAGCAACTGCTGGATCTGCCGGCGGACGCGCCCCGTCGGTTGTCCGGGCTGTTGGCGGAGGCGCGGCTCCAGGATCCCGAACTGCCCTATCTGGTCGCCCTGTTGGCCGTCCACGCGGCGAGCCCGCCGGTCGGTACGGCCTATCGGCAGGGGGAGGAGAAGCTGCTGTTCGCCGTGGACGACGGGACGGAGCTGGACGATCCCGAGTTCGGTGGCGCGGATCTGATCGTGGGGATGGCCCTGCTGGACTCCGCGGGGATGGCAGCGGACAGGGAGGCGGCGTGAGGACGCCGTGTCATGAGATCGAGGAGTTCTTGTCGTGAGTGAGCATGTCGAGTGGAGTGAGCCGGAGACGGCAGCCGCTCCGGTGGCTGCCGCCCTCACTCCCGCCGACGCCGCGGACGCCGCTCGGCTCGTCGCCTTCGGGCTCCAGCCGAAGCTGCAGCCCGCCCGGGACCAGGAGTACGGGGAGCTGTTGCGCCGGTACCGCGAGGACCCGGCGTTCTCCCGGCTCGCCGACGCCGTCGCCACCGGGCTGGGGCTGGTCGTCCTGGAGGTGTCGCCGCGGGCGGGCATGGCGGTGACGGCCGCCGAGGACTCGGTGTTCGCGGTGCGGATGGGGGACTACGCACGGCGGACGTCCGCGGACTCGGTGGACCGCTTCCTGCACGGGCTGGCGCACCTCGCGGTGGCCGCGATGGCGTTCCCCCGACCCGAGGACCTGGCGGACGACGGATATATCGGCCGGGTCTCGGTCCATGGCGTCGACGCCTTCGTACGACAGGCCTGTAGACGGCTGGAGGAGCGGGCCGAGGAGCAGGGGGAGAACACCGACCCCGCCACCGACGCGCCCGGCCTGGAGTCGGCCTGGCGGATCTGGGCCAGACGCAGTTCCACCGGGGCCACCAAGGACGCCCGCCGGCTCGCCGGGTCCACCACCGGCATCATCGGCAAGGCAGTGGGCTTTCTGACCGACTCGGGCTTCCTGCAGCGCACGGGCGACGAGAACGGCGGTACGTATCGCACAACCGCGCGTTATCAGCTCCAGGTGCGGGACATGGCGGGCAGCGCCGCGATGGCCGAGCTGCTGGAGCTGGGCGTCGTCCCGGTCACCGACGGTTCGGCCACGCTGCTGCCCGCCGAGGACACCGACGACCTGGAGCTGGTGGCCGACGCCGGACTGCCGTTCCACTCCTGACTCCCGACCACCGTCCCTGACCTCCGTCACCACCTCTGCACGATCGACCGTCACTCCTCCCCGCACCATCACCGTCACGACCGCGAAAGTCCGCCGCCATGTACGAGCTGTCCCGGGTCCGCCTCTACTCCATCGGGCCGGCCGGTGCGCGCTACGCCGACACCGTGCTGGACCTGAGAGGCGTGGGCGAGTACGTGCCCGACCCCGCGCCGCAGCAGGCGGAGTTCTTCCAGGAGGAGCCGACCGAGCCGCCGCGCAGGCCGGCGCCGGCCGGGGTGCTCTTCCTGGAGAACGGCGGCGGCAAGTCCGTACTGCTCAAGCTGATCTTCTCGGTGATGCTGCCGGGCCACCGGAACACCCTGGGCGGTGCCAGCTCCGGGGTGTTGCGGAAGTTCCTGCTGGCGGACGACTGCGGGCACGTCGCCCTGGAATGGCAGCACACGCTGACCGGCGAGTGCGTGGTCGTGGGCAAGGTGAGCGAGTGGCGGGGGCGCCAGGTCTCCAACGACCCACGGAAGTTCGCCGAGGCCTGGTACTCGTTCCGGCCCGGCCCGGGGCTGAGCCTCGACAATCTGCCCGTCGCCGAGTCCACCGCCGTACGGCCGTCCGTCGAGGGCGCGTCCGGCGCGCAGGGCCGACGGCGGACCATGAAGGGGTTCCGGGACGCCCTCACCGAGGCGGGCAAGGCGTATCCGCACCTGGAAGTGCACTGGGAGGAGATCCACGACCGCTGGAACGAGCATCTGACGGACCTCGGCCTCGACCCCGAACTCTTCCGCTACCAGCGGGAGATGAACGCCGACGAGGGCGAGGCCGCCGGCCTCTTCGCGGTGAAGAAGGACTCCGACTTCACCGACCTGCTGCTGCGGGCCGTGACCGACACCAGGGACACGGACGGACTGGCCGACCTCGTCTCCGGGTTCGGCAACAAGCTCGGGCGGCGGGCGGAGTTGATCGCCGAACGGGAATTCACGGCCGGGTCCGTGGATCTGCTGGGCCGCATCGTGGAGGCGGCCGAAGGGCGCTCCCGGGCCCGGGACGTCCACGCGGGAGCCGAGCGGCGCACCCGCACACTGGCGCGGCGGCTCTCGGCGCGCGCCGCCCGGGAGCGACTGCGGGGCACCGATCTCGCCCAGCGGGTCACCGCGGCCGCGTACGCGGTCACGCACTCCGAGGCCGCCCGTGACCGCAGCGCCCTCATCGCCGCCGAACTGGCCTACCGGCATGCCTCGTTGGCGCTCGCCGCCGCTGAGAAGTCGGCCGCCGCGCAGAAGCGGGAGCTGGCCGACGCGCGCACCCTGCACTCCGCCTGGCAGGCCGCCGAGGCCGTGCTCAGGCACCGGGCCGCCGCCGACCGCGTCGCCCGGGTGGCGGCCGCCATCCAGGAGGCCGAACGGGACGCCGCCCCCGCGCTCGCCGCCCGCGCCAAGGCCGCCGTCGACCTCGTTCGCGCCCTGCACTCCGCCGCCGAGAGCGCCGAGACCCTCGCGAACGAGGGCGAGGAGAAGTCGGCCGCCCTGCAGGAGGTCGGCGAGGCCGCCCACCGGGACGCGACCGTCGCCGCCACCGAGGCACAGCGCGCCCGCAGCGAGCTCGGGCACCTGAAGCAGCGGCTCGGCGAGGTCGAACAGGAGACCGCCGAGGCGGTCCGCGCGGGCTGGCTGGACGACAGCGCGCCCGACGCCGACCCGGCCAGGGCCGCCCTCGCCGCCAGCGACGCCGAGAAGACGGCCGTCGCCGCCTGGGACGCCGCGCGCGAGGCTTCGCGCCGCGCCTCCGAGCACGCCCGGGAGGCCGCCTCCGCAGAGTCCCGCGCGGAGCTCACGGCCGCCCGCGCAGCGGACGCGGCGATCGCCGCCGAGCGGGCCCACGACGGGGAGCGCCGCACCGCGGAGGCCCTCGCGGGAGAGGAGCGGCTGGCGGAGCTGCTGAGTCTGCCGGGTGCCGTGGGCAGGGCGACGGGTGGGGTGCCGGGTCCTCGCCGGGGCGGGTCCGACGCCGCCGACGCGACCGGTGTCGGCGCCACCGCACGGGCCTCCGGCACGGAGGCCGTCGGCGGTTCGGGTGCCGCGAGGGGCTCGGAAGGTGCGGCCGGGTCGAACGGCCTGGGGGGCGCGGGCGGTTCGGGTGAACGCGAGCTCGCCGAGGGCCCCCTCACCCCCGAGGAGCTGGACCGTTTCGCCGACGAACTGCGCGAACTGCTCGACGAGAACGTGTCGTCCGCCGAGCGCCACCTCTTCGAGCTGCGCACCGCCGCGGCCGACGACTCCCGCATCCTCGGCGCCCTCGGCGACGGCGGACTGCTGCCGCCGGGCCCGGACGTCCTGGCGACCGTCGAGTTCCTCGGTGAGCACGGCATCCCGGCCCTCCCCGGCTGGCGCTACCTCGCCCAGGCCGTCGATCCCACCGACCACGCGCGCGTGCTCGCCGCCCGCCCCGAGCTGGTCGACGGTGTGATCATCACCGACCCCGACTCGCACGCCCGGGCCCGCGAGGCACTGAGCGAAGCCGCCCTGCTCCCCAGATCCGCCGTGGCCGTCGGCACGGCCGCGGCCCTGCTGGCGCCGACGCCGCCCATGGACGCGGGCGACGGGGCCTCCTCCGACGTCTTCCTCGTTCCGCCGAACCCGGCCATGCACGACGAGCACGCCGCCGACGAGGAGCGGCAGGCGCTGCGCGCGCGGGCCACCGCACGCGACGAGGAGATCCGCGAACTGGCGGCCCGGCTCGGGAAGGACCGGGAGCTGGCGGCCCGGCTCTCCTCCTGGCGCACGGGCTGCCCGGCGGGACGCCTGGCCGAGCTGGCCGACGCCGCGCGGGAGACCCGCGCGTTCGCCGAGGAGGCCGAGGCGGAGCTCTCGGAGGCGCGCACCGTGCGGGCCGAGGCCGAGGAGGCGGCCGCCGAGGCGGCCCAGGTGCGGGACGAACGGCAGGAGGCCGCGCAGAAGGCCCGCCGCGCCGCCGACGCCCTCGCCGGACTGGCCTACCGGCTGCGCGAGCGCGCCGGCTGGCAGGCGAAGCTCCGTGAACTCGCCGACGACGCGGCCGAGTCCGAGGCCCGCGCCCAGTCCTGCCTGGAGCGCGCCCGCGCCGCCGACGAGGACCGGCGTGCCACCCAGCGCGGCGCGGACGACGCCCGCCGCACGGCGCGTGCGCTGCGCGCCGAGCGCGCCGAGATCGCGGGCGCCCCCGACGACGTACCGGAGAGGGACTCCGACGGGCCGAGGCAGCCCCTCGCGGCCCTCCGCGAGGCCTACCGCGCCGCGTCCCAGGTGTACGAGAAGGTCGGCGTCGGTGCCGATCTGCGGGCCGAGCAGGCGCGGGCCGAGAGCGACGAGAGCGCCGCGATCGCCGACCTGGACCGGCTGACCAACAAGGTCCGCAACCGCGCCGAGCAACTGCTCCAGTCGCCCGACGGCTCCGACGGGCCCTCGCGGCAGGCGGCGGCGGCGCGCGCCGAGGAACTCGTCCAGCTGCTGGAGACGCGGATGTCCACCGCGAGCGAGCAGCTCGGCCGGTTGCGCGGCGAGGCCGAGCGCCTCGCCCCGGAGGACGGCGAGACGCACACCGAGCTGCCCGAGGAAATGCTCCCGCGCGACGCCGACCACGCCCAGGCCCTGCTGCGCACGGCCACCGCCGAACTGGCCTCCCGCACCGAGGCGTTGACCCAGGCCCGAGAGGCCCACGCCGAGCTGCTGGAGTCCCACCGCGCCACCGAGGACGCGGCCGGTGGCTTCGACGAGACGGCCGCCCTCCTGCGGGACCTCCTGCGCGACCACTCCACCGACGACGAGCAGGACGAGCCCGAGCCCTACCCCGGAGGACTCGAAGAGGCCCGCAGGGCCGCCGCGGAGGCCCGCCGCTCGCTGCGCGGCTGCGCAGCCGACCTCTCCGCCGCCGAGGGCTCCGTGCGCGAGGCGAGCGACGTCCTCGTACGCCACGCCAACTCCACGCGCTACGAACAGGTCCGTACACCGGCCCGCCAGCAGATCCGGGAGCTGCCCGCCGCCTCGCTGCCCGAGCACGCGCAGAAGTGGGCCGACGCGTTCGCGCCCCGACTCCGGGTCCTCACGGACGAGTTGGCCCAGCTGGAGCGCAACCGGGACTCGATCGTCGACCGGCTGCGGGGCCTCGTGGAGTCGGCCCTCGCGACCCTGCGCTCCGCCCAGCGGCTCTCCCGGCTCCCCGAGGGCCTGGGGGAGTGGTCGGGACAGGAATTCCTCCGGATCCGCTTCGAGGAGCCCGACCAGGCCACCCTCACCGAACGTCTCGGCGAGGTCGTCGACGAGGCGACCCGCGCAGCGGTGAAGAAGAACTCCGACATGCGCCGCGACGGCATGTCCCTGTTGCTGAGGGGCGTCAGCGCCGCGCTGCAGCCCAAGGGCGTCGCCGTGGAGATCCTCAAGCCGGACGCGGTGCTGAGGGCCGAGCGCGTCCCCGTCGGCCAGATGGGCGACGTCTTCTCCGGCGGCCAGCTGCTCACCGCCGCCATCGCCCTCTACTGCACGATGGCCGCGCTGCGCAGCAACGACCGGGGGCGGGACAGGCACCGCCACGCCGGCACCCTGTTCCTGGACAACCCCATCGGCCGCGCCAACGCGACATACCTGCTGGAACTCCAGCGCGCGGTCTCCGACGCCCTCGGCGTCCAGCTCCTCTACACCACCGGCCTCTTCGACACGACCGCTCTGGCGGAGTTCCCCCTGGTCATCCGCCTCCGTAACGACGCCGACCTACGAGCGGGCCTCAAGTACATCAGCGTGGAGGAACACCTGCGCCCGGGCCTGCCCCAACCGCCCCAGCCGGGAGAAACGGCGCACACGGAGATCACCGCGACACGCATGTACAAGAGGCCGACGACCACCAGCGCGTCGTAGAAGGGGCTCCGCCCCTGAAAGGGGCGCGGGGAACTGCGCGACCAGCCACGACGGACCCGCAGTCACCCCACGCCCCAAGTC
>NZ_JARGEE010000388.1:0-8432 GCF_033794485.1 Streptomyces sp. MB09-02B | reverse complement strand
GGGCGGGAGGGGTGCGTCCCGACAACCGGGCGACATCCACGACGGTGACGGGTACCCCTCGGGTGAAGGTGGTCCCGACCGCCTCGACGGCCACAGGGCGGGAGGACTCCACCGGGTTGCGCCAGTCGGTGCGGTCCGCGCGGTGCTGGAAGCCCAGGTTCATCGCGACGCTCAGCAGGAGCAGGGTGGTGGACACGGCCGCCGCCGCGACCGCGAGGCCGGTGGCGAGCAGGCCAGTACGGCCGCCGGCCCGCGTGAGCCGCCAGGTCAGTGCCCAGGTGGTGCGGTCCAGCGCCCTCATCGCCGGTACCCCGCGTTCGTCTCGGCCCCGGTGCCCGTCCCGGGCCCGGCCTTCGCCCCGGGCCTGGTCTCCGCCCCGGGCCTGGTGTCCGTCCCGGTGTGCGCCTCGGTGTGCGCCTCGGCCAGCCGGCCGTCACGCACCTGGACCGTGCGGTCGCACCAGCGGGCCACGTTCGCGTCATGGGTGACCAGGACCAGCGCGGCGCCCTGGCTGCGGCTGACGTCCGTCAACAGGTGGATCACCTCCATGCCGGTGGCCTGGTCCAACGCACCGGTCGGCTCGTCCGCGAAGATCACCTTCGGGCTGCCGACCAGGGCCCGTGCGATGGCCACCCGCTGTGCCTGACCTCCCGACAGCTGCCCGGGACGCCGGCCTTCCAGGCCCTGCAGACCCAGCGGCCCGAACCACTGCCGAGCCTGCTCCACAGCCGCCCTGCGCGTCGTGCCGCCGAGCATCAGCGGCAGCGCCACGTTCTCGTCGGCGGGCAGTTCCGGCAGCAGCTGGCCGGACTGGAAGACGAAACCGAAGGCGGTGCGGCGCAGCTCGCTGCGGGCCGGTTCACGGAGTTGGTCGATCCGCTCGCCGTCCAGGAGCACCTCGCCGGAGTCGGGCCGTTCGATCCCGGCCAGGCAGTGCAGCAGGGTGGACTTGCCGGAGCCGGACGGACCCATGACGGCCAGCGACTCGCCGGCCATCACGCCGATGTCGACCCCGGCCAGGGCGCGGGCCATTCCGTAGGACTTGAACAGGCCGGAGCCGGTCAGGACGGCGGAGGAAGTGTTCATCGGGCGGACTCCCCGGAGAAAACGACGATCATCGGATGCATGCCGCCCACGATCGGGGCGTACGGCACCCGGCGGTCTCGGCCGGACGGCCGGTTGTGGGAATCGGGCATCGGCCATTCGGCCGAGTCCGCTGAGAATCGCCGCTGCCTCTTCTGCCGAGCGTGTACACCGAGACTCCGCCGCTGCGCCGGTCGCTGATCGTGGCCGCCTGGCCCGTCCTCAGCCTGCTGAGGCTGATCGACGTGTTCGCCAACGAGGTGCCCGGTCACCACTGGACGAGCCTGCTGCCGATGGTGTCCGGCCCGCTCGCCTGCCTGCCTGCCGCTGCCGCGGCCCACCCGCCGGCCGAGCGTGCAGGTACGTGCCGTGCTCGTCGCGGGCGGCTCGCTGTCCTCACGGCTGCCAGGGCCACCTGGGCGAGCCCGGACAGGGACGGCACGTTCGGGCTGCTGGAGAGTGTCGCTCTGCTGGTGCCGCTGTCCCGTGCGGTGTGGACGGTGCCGCGCCCGCGATGCCGGTGCGCTTGCTGCCGTCGGGCATCTACTACGAAAGCGACAGCGTCATCACCGGCTCCCTGGTGATGGCACCTGGCGTCGGCCTGACTCTCGCCTGGGGCCTGCGCGCATGCCTGCTGGAGGAGCAGCAGGCCCGCGACATCGCCGCCGTGCGCTTGCGTCAGCGTCAGCGTCAGGACCTCGAACTCGCCAACGACCTGCACGACTTCGTCGCCCACCACGTCACCGGCATCACAGATCACCCCGCTCCTGGAACACTTCAGCCGCTCCGGATCGGAGACGCTGGACTCGATGCGCCGTCTGCTGCGGGTCCTGCGCGAGGACGCCCGCCCCTGGGGGCGTCCGGCCCGGCGAGGTGTGGGCGGAACTCGCCCGTCTGACCTCGGTGTTCTCCGAAGACGAAGGGATCAACGAGGCGGAACGCGGCCGCCGCCCGCGGCGACGCGTTGGTCTCCCCCGCCGTCACCGTCCGGCTCCTGAAGCAACTGTCCGCCACACAGCCGCATCCAGCAGAAGATCGACGCCCGTAACCTGGGCCCGTGGTCTGGCCCAGTCCCAGGCCCACGCCCAGTCCCAGGTCCGCCCCTGTCCCCGCCGCCTTGGTGCGGAAACGCTGAGCGGTCATCGGACGGACTCCCGTCCCACTGCCGGTTGTTCGGCCTCGTAGCGAGAAAGACCGTTGCGCGACTGTCCGAGCCGCCGTGCTCTGGCTGTGCGGGCCAGGGTGAGCGCGGCAGTCATGGCCAGAACGACGAGGGCGGCGCCCGAGAGGAGGAAGGCGTCCTTGACTCCGGTGAGTGCGATGGTGGTCGAGGCCACGAACGGGGAAACGGCCAGGGCTCCTGCCACTCCGGCCTCCCACAGACCCAACGCCTTCGCCAGATGCCGGCTCGGTATGCGCTGCTGCACCAGCGCGATCAACGGGATGTCCGTGAGGGCCGAGGCCAGCCCGGTGGCGATCAGGAGCACTGCGGCCCCGGTGGTGGAGGTGACGATTCCGAGCGGGGCACGGAAGATTCCGAGCAGGGCCCAGGCCAGCACCGCCGCCAGGGCGAGTCCGCGCATCCGCAGGCCGGCCAGCAGGAGCGCCCCCACCACTTCCGCGACCCCGGCGATACCCAGCAGCAGGCCATAGCGTCCGCCCTGCCCCACGACGGCGACCAGCCCCACCGTCAGGAAACCACTGGTCAGAGCGAGAGCGAGCACGAAGGTCACGATGACCACCAGCACGTCGGGCGCGGCCCGCACGGCCCTGAGCCCGGCGGCGAGATCGGCCCACAGGCCCACCTGGCCGGCGGCCAGGACAGGCCGGGTCACGCGGATGCCTGCCACGGCGACCGCCGAACCCAGGAAGGTCAGGCCGTTGACCACCAGAGCCGCCCGCATGGAGCCGTAGGCCAGCAGCGGCGCGAGCATGAGCGGGCCGACGAAGAAGGCGGCCCGGAAAGCGACTTGCAGCAGCCCGTTGGCCTGCTGGAGACGGTCGGCCGGGACGATCTGCGTGACGATGGCGTTGCGGGCCGGGGCGAACGGGGCTCCGATCAGGGCCAACAGCGCCGTGGTCACCACGAGCAGGGGCAGATCCAGCAGGCCGAGGGACAGCAGCACCGCGGCCACCGCGACCACGGCGACCCGGGCCAGATCGGTGGCGATCATCAGCTTGCGGCGGTCGTAGCGGTCGGCGTACGAGGCGGACACGAACGTGGCCAGGAACGCGGGCGCGAACGCCGACACGCTGACCACGGCGACGGCCGTCGGGTCCTTCGTCAGCGACCAGGCCAGCCAGGCGGTCGCCGCGGTGTACAGGCCGTCGCCGAAGCGTGAGACGGCCTGGCCGACGAAGAGCAGCTGGAAGTCGCGATCCCTGAGCAGTGACATGCCGCCACTGTCGGAGCTCCTCGGGCACCTGATCCAGTTATTAGGCAGATGGCTAATCAATGGGGTCGGTGGCGTGCAGAAAGCTCTCCAGACTGGGAGCGAGACCGGCCACCTGCCCGGGCAGGAGCCGGTACAGGACGTAGTAGCCCTCGCGGCGGCGTTCGAGGAGGCCCGCGTCCGTCAGGACGCGCAGGTGCTTGGAGAGGGCTGCCTCGCTGACGCCGACGAGCGGGGCCAACTCCTGGGTGCTGCGCGGGCGTTCGGCGACAAGGCGGAGGGTGCGCAGGCGGGTGTCGTCGGCGAGCGCCCGCAGCGTGCCGACGAGCTGTGCGGGCGGAATCCTGGGGCGGGCTTCCCGTGCGATCGAGGAGACGGGGAAGACGAGCCCGAGGGGCCAGGGGCCGTCGCAGTTGACGCGTACGTGCGGCCACACGTAGGCGCTGGGCGCGAGCAGCAGGGTGTCGTCCGGTCCGATGGCGACCTCGTGGTCGTGCGGGCGCTCCAGCCAGAACCGTTCGGTCTGCCGGTCGCTGCGCACCTCCGGCCACAGGCCGCGGAGCATGCCGTACAGTCCGCGCTGTTCGATCTGGTGCCCGGCCTCGCTCACCCCGGCGGCCAGTTCCGGTTCGATCCGGGCCCATTCCTCCTCGAACGCCTCCCGCCAGTAGCGTTCCAGCATGCTCAGGAACCGTTCGAGGAGGGCGCGGGGGTCGTCCAGGAGCATCGCGGCCATCGCTTCGTCGCTTTCCCGTGCGACGCGCTCCCGCAGCAGGCCGCGTACGTCCGGTTCCCGCAGCACGTGTGGATCCCTGCCCTCGCCGCCGCCCGGCCACGGCGAAAGCAGCGGGACGGCGAACTCCAGCCGCACCAGCTCCGGGTCCGCCGTGCGCAGGCCGGCCAGCTCGCTGCGGAAGTCCGCGAGGCCACCGGTCGGCCGTGGAAAGAGGAACTCGGGAAAGTACGAGCGCACCGCGTAGGAGAACGCCTCGATCTCCCGCTTCAGCGCCGGCGACAGCTTGCGCATCGCACGCACCCAGCCGTGCTGGACGGGGTGGTGCTTGGGCTCCACCAGCACATGAAGGCTGAGTACGGCTTCCATCGCCGGCGAGTAGGCGAACCCCACCCGCTCCGCACCACCGGCAGGCACCCGGAACACGATCGTCATGCTCGTCATCCTCGCCGCCCGGCGGTCCCCAGAGGGAGCGGGCCGCGCGAGAGGGTGGTCGGCGATATGCCTGACGCTGACCTGTGCGCCGTTCTCGCCGGGGGCCCACCCCGAGGTGGTGAGCGTACCCAGACGGCCGTCCGCCCTAGCGCACGCCCATGCAGGAGCAACTCCCCTCATCCATGTCGACCTTCGCGCCGAGCCACCCACTCGCGAAGCCACTTTCCAGGACCGTCGGCGCCGTCTGGTCTCTCCATGTCCATGGGCAATCCCCTACCGGCTCACCTTGCGACGTTCCCGCTCTGCATGGCAGGCGCGGTCCTGGCGGCCGCACCAGCGACATGTGAACTCCGCCTGAGAACTGCGCAAGAGGCCCCCACTTCCGCAGGAGCGGCCTGTCATGCCAGGCGCCCCGAGCGAGCGGCAAGCGGCCCCACAAGCCGGCCGACACAGGGAGCACAACGGTCCGACGGCCGTCGGCCCCGGCTCCCACAGCGTCCACCACCCGCACCATGCAAGCCACAGGCACCGCAGATCAGAGGCACTCCAGCCCGCCGCCCCGACCTCCAGCCCTCCATACAGAGGGCCCTCACTGGCGCACATCCGCTAAGCTACCCTTGGTCAGCCGTTGGTCCGTGACGTTGTCTGCTCAGATGACCCGACGGAGAGCGTCGCACCACGTCCGACCAGCGGGCTTGTGCTCCTCGCCGAAGATCCACACCTGGATCTCCGACAAGGTTTCCCACAAGCCCCTGCCTTCGTAGCTCAGGGGATAGAGCACCGCTCTCCTAAAGCGGGTGTCGCAGGTTCGAATCCTGCCGGGGGCACTGACTGCACAGCAGGTCAGAGGCGTGACGGGCCCCTCGTTCATTCGAACGGGGGGCCCGTTTCATGATCCAAGTCCACATGGAATCCACATCCCCATCAGATCTGCTCACTGCTCACCCGATCGAGGGACTGGACTACCTGCAGTAAGCACGTAGAGTGTCGCGCACGAGAGGGGCAGGCGTGCCTCCCCACACGCGCCTGAGACGCGCCTCTCGTGTACCTGCATGGTGACCGGTGGGGAGACCGGCCCGGGCAGGCGGAGGCCCCCATCGCTGTAGTCGGTGGGGGCCTTCTGGTGTCCAACGTAGACCGCCCCGCCTCCAAACGGAGACGGGGCGGGGCGCTTTGACTGAGTCTTGGCGCCTAACGGCCGGATGTGCGGAGACGCGTACGCGCGTACCCGGCCGCTTCCGCGCCGCTCACTTCCCTGCCCGGTGAAGTTGCGGCTGTCTACAGATTCCCCCCATCAAGATCATTAAATTTGCCCGGCTGGGCAAAGACATCGAACCATGATCACTACAGCGTGGGGTGGGTGCCACTGGACCCGATGCCCCACTGGGTAGCCCCCCGCCGCCGGGAGATCGGGCAACGCCTCCGCGACGCCCGTCACCATGCCGGCCTCACTCAGATGCAGCTCGGGGAACGAATTGGCCGCGATCACCGGACAATCCACCGGTGGGAGTACGCCACACGTATTCCGGATCTGAACGACCTGCTGCTTCTCGCCGACGCTCTCGGTGTGCCTCTGTCTGATCTGGTGCGGTGACCCGCAGTCGTCGACGGGGGACGTCCGACTGCGGGTCACCTGCCGCCCCCCTTCGGTTTGGGGCGGCACCTGCCGGCGGGCTGATATCCGCGGCGCCCGCCGGCAGGGGCTCATCGATAGCCCGGGCGCCAGCCGTCATCTTCCTGCTTGGTCTGCCGTAGCACCGGTGTGCAGTTCCTGACGTGCATGTACACGGTGGGCACGACGCCGGACGCGGCCTCGGGGATGAACGAGTCGCGTTCCTCGCCCGGGCTGATCGGGTCGTGGCAGCGGTCGCAGGTCACGGTTTCCTCACCTTCGGCGGCCGGGACGGCGCCGGGGCGGCCGCGCAGTCGGGGCAGGCGTATACCTCGGTGTCGAGGATGTGGGCGCCGCTGCTGCCGCGGGCCGTTCCCGCGCTGACGGCCCCCTGGGTGAGCCGTATCCCGCACCACACGCAGGCGAGCCCGTTGTACTGGCCGTACGACAGCTGCTCCACCGGTGGCAATTCCGTGGGCGCCTTCATGGCTGGTCCGCGATCGGTGTGAGGTCGTAGGCGGTGCGGCAGGGCGGGCAGGCGAACTGTGTGCCGCCGTTTGCGGAGCCCTGTTCGTGGATGCGTACGAGGCGGGCGCCCCACGCGTAGCCCTGGTGCCAGCAGCAGTAGGCGTAGCCGCGGGGTAGCGGTGGGCTGGCGGCTGGTGGTTCGACGGCGGTGGTGGCCATACGTGCTCTCTCTCCCCGACCCGACTCGGTGTGATCGAGACAACATCGTGGGAGTGACGGAATCCCGAACCCATATCACCTTCGTATACCTGCGTCGTATGGTCGTCACCATGAGTGGTCAGGAACCCTGGGCAGACGGACGCCTACGAGCCGCGTGGGCGGCCCGCGACTGGCCCGCGGTCTTCCGCCGCTACCGGCACCTGGCGGGCATCTCACAGCGCCGGCTCGGCGAACTCGTGGACATGACCCAGGGATACGTCTCCGACGTGGAACGCGGGCGTCACCACATCAAGAGCGCCGACGTCGTCGCCCGGATCACAAGGGGCCTGAAGGTGCCGACAGAACTAGGCGGAGTCACCCGCGACCGCACCCTGGACGAGTGGGGGCCATCCGCCGAGCTACGCGACCGCCTCGCGCATGCCCGCACCGCGGGCCGCGCCGATCTGCGGACCGCCGACTGGATCGGTGTCGTCCTGGCCCAGCATCGTCGCGCGGAGGACGAGGTCGGGGGCCTGGATTTGTGGCCGATCGTCCGTTCGCAGCTCGATCAGGTCACCGCCCTCATTCCCGGTACCAGCGGGCCAGCTGCGGACCGGCTGCTGTTGCTGGCGGCCGAGCATGCGCATTGGCTGTCGTGGGTGGCGTGGCAGAAGGACAAGCGGGGTCCGGCGCTGGCGTGGATTGATCTCGCGCACGGGTGGGCGGTCGACGGCGGGCATCCGGACATGGCGTCGTGGGCGCAGCGCGTGCGGGCGCACTACAGCTTGGAGTACGGCGACCCAGTGCGTGCCCTCAGGACGGCGGAGGGTGCCCGGTTTGCCGGCCCGCGCCCGCTGTCTCCGGCGGCGGAGGCTGCGGCGGTGCATCAGGAGGCGATGGCGGCCGCGCGGTTGGGTGAGCGGGACCGTGCCGTACGGCTCGCCGAGGAGGCTCACGGGCTTGCGCTGAGGGTGCCGGATGAGGAGGAGCGTCCGGGCTGGCTGTACTGGCTGGATGCCACCAGGGCGCGGTTGAACGCGGCGGATGCGGCGTACGCGTGCCAGCGGTGGGCCGATGCGGCGGCCGGTTTTCGGGAGGCGCTGCCCGCGCTGGCCGGGTTTCCACGCGATCACGGGTATTACCTGGCCCGGCTGGAGGATGCGGAGCGTCGGATCTAGGCGGGGTTCCAGTCGCGGATGATCGGCTCGTCTCCGGGCTTCAGGTCGGCGGCGGCGTGGACGGCCTGGACGACGTCACGGTGGTGGGGACCGTACGACAGGACGTCGCCGCCGCTGAGGACGCCGACCGGTTCGGGATCGTCGAGGTCGACGAGTACTTCACCGGCTTCGAGGTCGGCGGGTTCGTAGTCGTCTGGTCCGGTTCCGGCGGGGAGGATGCGGTAGGTGACGCGGTACAGCATGGGGCCTCCTCTGCTGGGGGAAGTGGTGCGCCCCGGGGCGTCGGGGCCTGTCTCTTATAACCATTTCCGAACCCAACAGACAAGCAAAAA
>NZ_JARGEE010000387.1:0-8483 GCF_033794485.1 Streptomyces sp. MB09-02B | reverse complement strand
CGCCCCCTCCGCCCCCTCGCCCCCTCGCCCCCTCCGCTCCCTCCGCTCCCTCCGTCCTCGTACGCCCAGGAGTCCCGTGTCCCCCAGCCGCCCCGCGCGCGCTGCCGTCGGCGCGCGCGCCGCTGCCGGTGCCTTCGCCGCCGTGGCCGCCGTCCTGCTGCTGGGCGGCTGTGGCGACTCCGGCGGCCTGGTGAGCACGGGCGCGACACCCACCGCGAGCGGCCCGACCCGGCTGTGGCCCGGTGAGCCGCCCGCGTCCTCTCCCGCGTACGACTACGGCGAGGCCGAGACGGAGGTGGTCAGGGGCATCAGGGCCCCCGGCGAGGACATCCACAAGGTGGACCCGCTGGCCGTCGTCCGCGCGGAGATCGCCGCGCACCCCGAGGTGTACGCCGGGTCCGGGGCCGTCTACGGGGGAACGACCGCGCGCATGGCCGACTGCGGAAAGGGCGGAACGGACGGCGCGGCCGACACGAACGACCCAGCCGCCACCGCCGACACGGAGCCACCGGCCGACACGAACGACCCAGCCGCGACCGTCGGCACGGACACGGACCGAACCGCCGGCACGGACCGAGCCGCCGGCACGAACACCGACCGTGCCAAGTGCCCCGTGCTCAAGGCCTACTACCGGGACCTCACCGGCGACGGGCGCGACGACATGGTGCTCGGCTTCCGGCTGTTGCCCGGTAATCAGACAGCGGTGCGGATGTACACCTTCCAGGCGGACCGACTGGTGCAGGTGCTGGCCAGCGACGACGCCGTGCTCGCGGTCGAACTGGCCGGCCCGACCGTGATCATCCGCTCCCCCGCGGGCATCGTCGGCTACGAGTACCGCACACAGTGGACCTGGGACGAGGACCAACTGGCGATGCTGCTGACCCGGGACGAGATCCTGCGCGTGGGCGGATCGGCGAAGCCGTCCCGGTCCTCCGCCTCCGTCTCCCCCTCCCCCTCCGCCCCCTCCTCGGTGAGGCCCGGGTGAGCGCCACGAGGCCCACGGGGCTCACGAGGTCCACGAGGCCCACACGGCCCGGGCGGAAACGGTTCGGCCTGCCCCGGTGGGCCTCCTCGCTCACCTGGAAGGCGCTGGCGTTCATCACGGTCATGTGCTGCGGGCTGGCCGCACTCCTCGGCGCCCTCGTCCATGTGTCGGTCACCAACCGGACCGTGAGCGACGCCCGTTCCCGGGCCCTCGTCCGGCTCGACGAGGCGGCACAGGCGTACGAGGCGGGGAACCGGCTGCCGCCCGATTCCGGCATCGACCCGCGAGGCCTGCCGGGGGAGCTCCGCGAGCTGGCGGTGAGCGGGCAGCGCGGCACGATGGTCGGGGTCGTCTCCGGGGTTCCCTCGATGTGGGCCGCCGCCCCCGCCGACGGCCGTGCCCTCGCCGTACGGATCGACTACGCGCAGAGCGCGGCCACCATCGAGAACCTCGACCGGGCCATCCTCGGCTCCTCGGCGCTGGCGATCGGGGTGACGCTGGTCGTCGGCGCGCTCGGCGTCAGCGGGGTGACCCGGCGGCTGCGCACGACCTCCCAGGTGGCCCGGCGGATCAGCGCGGGCGACCTGGACGCACGGGTCGGCGACCCCCGTACGACGGACCCGGCGCGGTACCGCGACGAGGTGGCCGCGGTGGCCACCGCGCTCGACACCATGGCGTCCACGCTGCAGCGGAAGCTGGTCGGCGAGCAGCGGTTCACGGCGGACGTCGCGCACGAGCTGCGTACGCCGTTGACCGGGCTGCACGCGGCGGCGGAGCTGCTGCCGGCGGGGCGGCCGACGGAGATGGTGCGGGACCGGGTCGCCGCGTTGCGGACGCTGACCGAGGACCTGCTGGAGATCTCGCGGCTGGACGCGGGGAGCGAGCGGCTGGACGTGGACGCGATCCGGCTCGGACTGCTGGCCGAGCGGGTGGCCGCGCACGCGAGCGGCGACACAGAGGTGCGGGTCGTGGAGGACACGTGGGTGGAGACGGACCGGCGGCGGCTGGAGCGGGTGGTGGCGAACCTGGTGGCCAACGCCCATCACCACGGGGCGCCTCCGGTGGTGTTGACCGTGGAGGGGGCGGCGGTGACCGTACGGGACCACGGGAACGGGTTCCCGGACTATCTGGTGACCGAGGGGCCGCAGAGGTTTCGTACCGAGGGTGTCGGCAAGGGGCACGGGCTGGGTCTGACGATCGCGGTGGGGCAGGCGGAGGTCCTGGGGGCGCGGCTGGAGTTCGAGAACGCCCCGGAGGGGGGTGCTCTGGCCGTTCTGCGCCTGCCCGCGCCCTGATGGCCCATCGAGAAAGGCGCCCTCTCTCCGCTCCTCCTAACGTGGCGAACAGTCAGCCTCGCCCCCTTTTTCCTGGAGGAGCATCAGATGTCCCTGCGGATTCTGCTCATGCGGTTCGGTATAGCCGCTGCCGGTGGCGCTCTCCTGGCGTACGCCGCCACGACTCCCGCCGCCGGTGCCGAACAGGAGGACCCCCGGAAGAGCGAGCAGATCGTCGACGGCGAGGTCGTCGCCCGGGCCGGCCTGGTCCTGCGCAGCGCGCCGACCCGAGGGGGTTCGGTCATCCGGGTCGCGCACTACGGCGAGATCATCAAGATCTACTGCCGGGCCGAGGGCCAGAGCGTGGACGGCAGCCGGCAGTGGTACCTGCTCGTCGACGGGACGTGGGCCTGGGGCTCGGCCCGCTACATCGCCCCTTTCAAGGCGCCACGCTGGTGCGACGCCTGAGCGACAAGACACACAAGGCAGTGCATTTGGGTAAGTTCCGGTCATGACCACCAAGGCCGGAACGACCCTGGCGGCGGATCCCTCGGATCCGTCCCCGCCGCCCGCCGTACGCCTGCTCCGGCGCCGAGGCGTCGAGCTCACCCTCACCGTCGCGGCCGTCCTGCTCTCCGTGTACGGCTACTGCGCCGTCGGTCTGGCCAAGAACGGCACCGTCCCGCCCGGCGCCGCCGACCACGGCGCCGGGCTCGGCGTGCTCGCGCTGCTCGCCCATCTGGTGGTCCGGCTGCGGGCGCCGTACGCCGATCCGCTGCTGCTGCCGATCGCGGTACTCCTCAACGGCCTGGGCCTGGTGCTGATCCACCGGCTCGACCTGGAGACCCCGGCCGACCAGGCGGCGCCCGCTCAGCTGAACTGGTCGACGCTCGGGGTGGCCCTGTTCATCACGGTGGTGGCGCTGCTGCGCGACCACCGGGTGCTCCAGCGGTACGCGTACGTCTCGGTGGTGGCCGCGCTCGCGTTGCTGGCGCTGCCGATCCTCTTCCCGCCGGTCAACGGGGCCCGGATCTGGGTACGGATCGCCGGGTTCTCCATCCAGCCGGGCGAGTTCGCGAAGGTGCTGCTCGCGCTGTTCTTCGCCAGCTATCTCGCGGCGAACCGCAGCGCGCTGGCGTACGCCGGACGTCAGATCTGGCGGTTCAAGCGCCTCCAACTGCCCACCGGGCGGGTCCTCGGCCCGATCGTCACCATCTGGCTGCTGAGCGTCGGCGTCCTGGTCCTGGAACGGGACCTGGGCACCTCCCTGCTGTTCTTCGGCCTGTTCGTGATCATGCTGTACGTCGCCACGGGCCGCACCGGCTGGATCGCGGTGGGACTGCTGCTGGCGTGCGTGGGCGCGGTCGCCGTCGGCTGGCTGGAACCGCACGTCCACAGCCGCGTCGAGGACTGGCTGCACCCGTTCGCGTCGATCGAGGCGGGGCAGGGGGCCAACCAACTGGCCCAGTCCCTCTTCGCGTTCGCGGCCGGCGGGCTGCTCGGCACGGGGCTCGGCCTCGGCCACTCCGTCCTGATCGGCTTCGCCGTCAAGTCCGACTTCATCCTGGCCACGGCCGGGGAGGAGCTGGGTCTGGCCGGACTCTCGGCGATCTTCCTGCTCTACGCCCTGCTGGTGGAGCGCGGCTACCGGGCCGGCCTCGCCCTGCGCGACCCCTTCGGCCGGCTGCTGGCCACCGGCCTGGCCTCGATCATCGCCCTCCAGGTCTTCGTCATCGCCGGCGGTGTCACCGGCCTCATCCCGCTCACCGGCATGGCGATGCCCTTCCTCGCCCAGGGCGGTTCCTCCGTCGTCACCAACTGGGTCATCGTGGCCCTGCTGATCCGGCTCAGCGACTCCTCCAGACGGCAGTACGCCCCCGGGCCGCCGTCCGGGGACCCCCATGGGGGCCCGGAGGGCCGGAGCGCCCTGCGGGAGGGGCGGAGCGCATGACGAAGTACATCCGCCGGGCCGCCGCCCTGTGCGCCCTGCTGCTGTTCGCCCTCCTCGCCAACGCCACCCGTGTGCAGGTCGTCCAGTCCCGGGCCTACGACGCCAATCCCGCCAACCGCCGTCCGGAGATCGCCCGTTGGGGCCAGCCGCGCGGCGACATCGTCGTCGAGGGACGCCCGGTCACCGGCTCGACGGACACCGGGGAGCAGCTCCGCTACGAACGGACGTACCGGGACGGCCCGTTGTACGCACCGGTCACGGGCTTCGCCTCGCAGGTGTACGGGACGACGTTCCTGGAGCACGCGGAGGACTCCGTCCTGGACGGCAGCGACCCGCTGCTGTCCTTCCTCCCCCTGTGGAACGACATCACCCGCGACCAGAACGCCGGCGGCGCCGTCGTCACCACGATCCAGGAGGCGGCCCAGCGGGCGGCCTACCTGGGCCTCGGCACCCGCCGGGGTGCTGTCGTCGCGCTGCAGCCGGCCACCGGTCGCGTCCTGGCGCTGGTGTCCCGGCCGTCGTACGACCCCGGAGCGCTCTCCGGCAACGGCCCCGCGGCGGCCGCGGCGTGGGAGCGGCTGAACGGGGACGCGAGCAGGCCGATGCTCAACCGGGCGGTGCGGCAGACCTATCCGCCGGGTTCGACCTTCAAGGTGGTGACGGCCGCCGCCGCGCTGGACACCGGGGTGGTCGAGGACCTCGACGCCCCGACGCGCTCTCCCGACCCGTACACCCTGCCGGGCACCACGACCTCCCTCTCCAACGAGGTCGAGGGGTGCGAGAACGCCTCGCTGCGTTATGCCTTCGAGTGGTCCTGCAACACGGTGTTCGCGAAGCTGGGCGTGGACGTCGGCCTCGACGCCATGAAGGACACGGCCCGTGCCTTCGGCTTCAACGACCCCGGCCTGCGGATCCCCTTCTCGGTCGCCGCCAGCAGCTTCGACACCGAGATGGACCGGGCCCAGCTCGCCCTCTCCTCCATCGGCCAGTACGACACCCGGGCCACGCCCCTGCAGATGGCTCTCGTCACGGCGGCCGTCGCGGGCGGGGGCTCGGTGCGGTCGCCGTACCTCGTCGAACGCACCACCACGGCGGGCGGCCGCACGGTCGCCGGCTCGGGCACGCACCCCCTCCGCCAGGCCATGAACCCCACCACGGCGCGGCGGCTGCGCGACCTCATGCGTGGCGTCGTCGAGGACGGCACCGGCGCCAACGCCGCTCTCCGCCACGCCACCGTCGGCGGCAAGACGGGCACCGCCCAGCACGGCCTCGGCAACTCCGGTACCCCCTTCGCCTGGTTCATCGGCTGGGCCCAGTCCGACGACGCGGTCGAACCCCAGGTGGCCGTGGCGGTGGTGGTGGAGGACGCGGAGGCGGTACGGGGCGACATCAGCGGGGGTGGTGACGCGGCACCGATCGCGAGGGAGGTGATGAGAGCGGTGCTCAAGGCTTCCGGCTGAGGGCAGCGCGCTCCGAAGGGGCGCGGGGAACTGCGCGAGAGGCCCCACCGGCGCGCCGTACACACGAGCACAGGGGCACAGGGGCATGACCACCAGCTGAGATAAGCCGTGTCGTCGCCGAAGCCACTCGGCCTACCGTTCGCCCATGACGACCGCCGCGTACGAACTCGCCCAGGTGAACATCTCCCGCCTCCAAGCCCCGCTGGACTCCCCCCAGTTGAAGGACTTCGTCGACGCCCTCGACCCGGTGAACGCGGTAGCGGACCGCGCCCCCGGCTTCGTCTGGCGCCTGCAGAGCGACTCCGGCAACGCGACCGACATCCCCGTCCCCGGCGACGAGTGGCTGATCATCAACATGTCGGTGTGGCGGGACACCGACGCCCTGACCGCCTTCATGTACCAGGGACAGCACCGGGAGCTGATGTCCCGCAGGCGGGAGTGGTTCGAGCGGCTGAGCGAGGCGATGACCGCCCTGTGGTGGGTCCCAGCCGGTCGCCGGCCCACCGTGGCCGAGGCGGAGGAACGGATCCTCCACCTCCGCGCCCACGGCCCGACCCCGTACGCGTTCACCCTGCGCACGTCGTTCCCGGCGGGACCGGCGGAGCCGAGCACGGGGCCGAACGTCCTGCCCGAGGCTGAGCCGGCGTCGAAGCCCGTCGCGCCGGACGGGGTGCTCAGCTGATCGGCTGCCGGAGTTCGGAGCGGACCTGGAGGGTGCGCTCCGCGAAGGCCTCCACGTCGACCTCCGACGCGTCCTGCCCGACGCTCTCGACGCTGAGCTCCGCGACGGACGCCCCGGTGTTGCCGTCGGCCCAGGCGCACATCGGGTAGGTGATCTCGCTGCCGGCCTGGTCCTGCGTGACGACCTGGCAGCTGATGGTGAGGTCGTCGCCGCCCGGGGTGTAGTCCCTGGGCGGCACGACCACCTTGATCGAGCTGACGTCGGCCGCGCCCTTCAGCATGTTGTCGCGGGCGGCGTCGGTGTTCTTGAACCGGCCGTACATGCCCGAGACGATCAAGGCACCCTCGGCCCCGCCCTTCTGGGGTGCGTACTGCGCGACGGCGGCCCTGACGTCACGCGCGTCCCAGGCGCCCTCCGCCTCGTCCTCCACCTGCTGCCCCGTGCTGTCGGAGAGGTCCTGGGCCAGCTTGTACTCACCGTCGAGGACGGTCTCGGGCAGGGCCAGCTTGTACTCGGCCTCCGGGAAACCGCTGGTGCTCTGCGTCCCGACGACCCACAGACCCAGGGCCCCGACCACCACGAGGCCGACGACCCCGCCGACGATCCCGAGGACGAGCCCCACGCGGCTCTTCGGCGGCGGCGGGGGCTGCCACCCGCCGGGATGGGGCGCACCGTACTGCTGCGCCTGCGGCGGGTACTGCTGCGGCACGTGCGGGTGCTGACCGTACGGCTGTGGCTGCGGTGGCTGCGGTTGCGGCGGGTACGGCTGCTGACCGTACGGCCCCTGGGGCGGCTGCTGCTGACCGTAGGGCGGCTGGGGCGATGGAGGCATGGACACGCCAGCACGTTACTGCACAAGTCACGCGCAAAGGATTGACGGCCTTGCTGACAAGTAGTCTCATAAGCCGTGACCGCTGGTAACTCCCTGAACTCCCGTACGAGGAGCTGCGACAGCCATGACTACGGTGACCTCGCTGGATTCGACGAACCCCGAGTCGGAGGCGGAGGTGCTGCGCGACGCGCTCGGGCTCCTCAAGGACCGGGAACAGGTGGCCGAGCGGCTGCTCGTCTCCTCCGCGAAGCACTCCTTCGACCCCGACAAGGAGCTGGACTGGGACGCCCCCTTCGAGGAGGGGAAGTGGTTCTGGCCGCCGGAGCTGGTGTCCCTGTACGGGACGCCGATGTGGCGCAGGATGTCGGAGGAGCAGCGCATCGCGCTGTCCCAGCACGAGGCCGCGGCGCTGGCCTCCCTCGGTATCTGGTTCGAGATCATCCTCATGCAGCTGCTCGTCCGGCACATCTACGACCGGGCCGCGACCAGTGCGCACGTGCGCTACGCGCTCACCGAGATCGAGGACGAGTGCCGGCACTCGAAGATGTTCGCCCGGCTGATCAGCAAGGGCGGCACCCCGTACTACCCGGTGAGCCGGCTGCACCAGAACCTGGGCCGCGTCTTCAAGACGATCTCGACGACGCCGGGGTCCTTCACGGCGACGCTGCTCGGCGAGGAGATCCTCGACTGGATGCAGCGGCTGACCTTCCCCGACGAGCGGGTCCAGCCGCTGATCCGGGGTGTCACGCGGATCCATGTGGTCGAGGAGGCGCGGCATGTGCGGTACGCCCGTGAGGAGCTGCGCCGCCAGATGGTGACCGCTCCGCGGCTGTCCCGGAGCTTCACCCGCGTCACGTCCGGCGAGTTCGCCCGCGTCTTCTCCGTCGCGTTCGTCAACCCCGAGGTCTACGCGAACGTCGGCCTCGACCAGCGGGTGGCTGTCGCGCAGGTGCGGGCCAGTGGGCACCGGCGGGAGGTCATGCAGACCGGTGCGAAGCGGTTGACGGACTTCCTGGACGACATCGGGGTGCTGCGGGGGGTGGGGCGGCGGATGTGGAGGTCGTCGGGGCTGCTGGGGTAGGTGTTTCGGGCGCCTGGGAGCTCGGGGGTTCGGGTACGTCGGCGGGTGCGGCTGGTTCGTGGTTGCTCGCGCAGTTCCCCGCGCCCCCAAAAGACCAGGCCCTGCGGGCCTGAAGACGGCGGGGCAGCGGGGTGAAAAGCACGGGGCGCAGCCCCTGCTTTTCAGGGGCGCGGGGAACTGCGCGAGAAGCCCCACCGGGCCGGCGGGCGCCCGACAAC
>NZ_JARGEE010000386.1:0-8499 GCF_033794485.1 Streptomyces sp. MB09-02B | reverse complement strand
GGGCAGGGCGGGGCGGGGCGGAAGAAAGCAGAGCGGCAGCGGTGGCGGAAGCGGGCACGGAAGCGTGGCGGAGTTCGAGCCGGGCTTCGGCGCCAGGGGGGGAGGCGCCGAAGCCCGGCTCTGGGAGAGTCCCGGCGCTGGGGGGAGAGCGTCGGGACTCGGCTTCGGATGACTGCGGTCAAGGCGGGCGGTCGAACTCCGGGTCCCGGGCCTGAGGGCTCCGGGCCGGTGAAGTCGTGCGCCCGGAAGTCTTGTGCCCCGGGAACGGGGAGTTGAAGCGACGTAGTACGGCCAAGTAGCGGCACAGTACGGCCAATTGGCGGCAGAGTACGGCCCATCGTGGCCGGCCTACGGTCAGGCGTGGCTGACATTCGGCCAGGGCGTGGCCGACTGACAGCCGAAGTGTGCGTGGAGGTCTCCTCCAGCGGGCGGGCGGCGTACGCCGGTAGGTCCGGGCCGGGCCCCGTGGCGGCCCCAGGGGGCGGGCCGTTACGGGGCCCTGGTCGGTGTGCGGGCCGGATCAGGCGGCGGCGTCGAAGCCGGTGTCGCGGGCGAGCTTCTTCAGTTCGAGCAGGGCGTGCTTCTCGATCTGACGGATCCGCTCGCGGGTGAGGCCGTGCTCCTTGCCGACCTCGGTGAGGGTGCGCTCGCGGCCGTCCTCGATGCCGTACCGCATCTTGATGATGGACGCGGTGCGCTGGTCGAGGCGCCCGATGAGGCCGTCCAGCTCCTCGCTGCGCAGCAGCGTGAGCACGGACTGCTCGGGCGAGACCGCGGAGGTGTCCTCCAGCAGGTCGCCGAACTGGGTGTCGCCGTCGTCGTCCACCGACATGTTCAGCGAGACCGGGTCGCGGGCCCAGTCGAGGACGTCGCTGACGCGGTCCGCGTTGGAACCGAGCTCGGCGGCGATCTCGGCGGGCTCGGGGTCGCGCCCGTGCTCGCGGTTGAACTCGCGCTGCACACGGCGGATCCGGCCCAGCTCCTCCACGAGGTGGACGGGCAGCCGGATGGTGCGCGACTGGTCGGCTATCGAACGGGTGATGGCCTGACGGATCCACCAGGTGGCGTACGTCGAGAACTTGAAGCCCTTGCGGTAGTCGAACTTCTCCACCGCTCGGACCAGGCCGGCGTTCCCCTCCTGGATCAGGTCGAGCAGGGGCAGGCCGCTGCGCGGGTACCGCCGGGCGACGGCCACCACGAGGCGCAGGTTGGATCGGATGAAGATGTCCTTGGCCCGCTCGCTGTCGGCGACCAGGGCTTCGAGCTCCTCGGAGCTGGCGTCCGCCCTGGCCTCTTCCTCGCCGTCGAGGATCTGCTGTGCGAACACACCCGCCTCGATGATCTGGGACAGCTCGACTTCCTTGGCGGCGTCGAGCAGCGGTGTACGCGCGATCTCGTCGAGGTACATGCCGACCAGGTCGCGGTCGGCGATCTCGCCGCCAGAGGCGCGAACGCTGCGAGCCGCGTCGGTCCGGCCGGAGGCGGACGAACGACGAGCGGCGACGGCACGGGTTGCCATGCGTGCTCCCTTGCGATGGTGGGCTGGCAGGGTCGTATCTGGTCCTACGTGGGTCGTGATGCGGCCGCTCGGACACTCTCCCGAGTGCCCTGCTTCCGAAGGAAACAACGACTGGAATCAGGACAGAATTCCCCACCCGTCCCACTATTTTTCTGATCTTGCAGTACCCTGTGCCGCCGCAGGAGGAGGCGCGATGTCGACGGAGTCCGCAGAGGTGCAGGTCAGACCGGGAGTCGAGGCCGACCTCGCCGCCCTCACCGACCTCTACAACCACTACGTCCGTGAGACGCCCATCACATTCGATACCGCTGTCTTCACTCCGGAAGAGCGCCGCCCCTGGCTGCTCTCCCACCTTGAAGACGGACGGCATCGTCTGATGGTTGCCGCCGAGACGGGTTCACAGCGGATTCTGGGATACGCCACGAGCAGCGCGTTCCGTCCGAAGGCGGCGTACGACACCTCGGTGGAGGTGTCGGTGTACCTCGCCCCGGACGCGGGCGGCCGGGGCGTGGGCACGCTGCTGTACAAGGCACTGTTCGAGGCGCTCTCCGACGAGGACATCCACCGCGCCTACGCCGGTATCGCCCAGCCGAACGTGCCGTCGACCCGGCTGCACGAGCGCTTCGGGTTCCGGCACGTCGGCACCTATCGCGAGGTCGGGCGGAAGTTCGGTCGGTACTGGGATGTGGCCTGGTACGAGAAGGAGCTGTGAGACGCCATGAGGCTCTCCGGGCCCCCGGGGCTCATCGCGGAGTCCTCCGGACTCACCGCTCGGCCAGGGACTCCCGCATGACCTTCGCGGTGGCGCGGGGGTCGTAGTCCTCGGGTACCCCTTCGACCAGGATGATGTCCCCCTCGATGTGGCGTGTGCGGAGCGGGGCGATCTCCTGGTACTCGGGCGAGTCCCACCAGGCGCGCGCCTCGGCGATGCCGGGGAAGCCGATCATCACGACGGCGCCGGGCCAGCTTCCCTCCTTCACCTCGTGCGGGGTGACGTGCACGAGGAAGCGTCCGCCGTACGGTTCGAAGGTGGCGGGGATGCGCTCGACGTACTCGGCGATCTCCGGGTGCGGGGCGGCGTCCTTGAGGTGGGCTATGGCGTAGGCGGGCATGCGTGTCCTCCGGTCGGTCCCGTCGTCGGGGCGACCCGGTCGGGCGGACCGGCCCCTGTCGGTCGGGCCGGTTCCCGTCGGTCGGGACGGTTGGGCTGTCTACGCCGTCGAGCTTGGCAGGCGTACGGGCCCGGGTCGATGACCTTTCAGGTAAGCGACCCCGGCCCGCGCCCGGCCCACGCCCGCGCCCGGCCCACGCCCACGCCCGGCCCCTACGCCCGCGCCCGCGTAGGCGCCCGGAGGGTCAGCCGAACTGCACCGAACGCTTCGACAGGCCCATCCAGAAGCCGTCGATCACCGATTTCTGGGCGTCGAGTTCACCGGCGGCCTCGGCCGCGCCCATCGTGACGAAGAGGGGGGCGAAGTGCTCCGTGCGGGGGTGGGCCAGCTGTCCGGCCGGGGACTTGTGGAGGAAGTCGAGGAGGCCGTCCCAGTCGCGGGTTTCCAGGGCGCGGTGGCCCCAGTCGTCGAACTCGGTCGACCAGGTGGGGACGCCGGGCTGACGGAGGGCCGCCAGGTTGTGGGTGAAGAAGCCGGAGCCGACGATCAGCACGCCCTCGTCGCGGAGGGGGGCGAGCTTGCGGCCGACGTCCATCAGCTTCAGCGGGTCCAGGGTCGGCATGGAGATCTGCAGTACCGGGATGTCGGCGTCGGGGTACATCTCGACGAGGGGGACGTACGCGCCGTGGTCGAGGCCCCGGTCCGGGATGTCCTGGACGGGGGTGCCGGGGGCCTGGAGCAGCTTGCGGACCGAGGCCGCCAGCTCGGGGGCGCCCGGGGCGCCGTACTGGACCTTGTAGTAGTGCTCGGGGAAGCCCCAGAAGTCGTAGACCAGGGGAATGGTCTCGACCGCGCCGAGGGCGAGGGGGGCCTCCTCCCAGTGGGCGGAGACCATGAGGATGGCCTTGGGGCGGGGCAGGGTCGCGGCCCAGGCGGCGAGTTCGCCGGGCCAGATCGGGTCGTCGGCGAGCGGCGGGGCCCCGTGGCTCAGGTACAGGGCGGGCATGCGCTCGGCGGTGGCGGCGGACATAGGGGTGACTCCCTCAACACATGCGCGACGCACACGACACACACGCCTCGGTGGGCCCGGCGGTCGCTTCTTGTCTCCTTGGCTCGCGCCCGTCACTCCGGGCGCCTGAGACCTCTCCCAACTCCCCAGTAGTTGAAGTCTCAATATTTCTTGTTTCACCTTACATCTCTATAGTTCAAATTTCAAGGAGGAGCCTCGTACAGTGGGGGTATGACGACCGCATCCGCCGACGAAGAACCCCGCTGGCTCACCGACGAGGAGCAGCGCACCTGGCTCGCCTACGTCCACGCCACGACCCTGCTCGAAGACCATCTCGACCGACAGTTGCAGCGCGACGCGGGCATGCCGCACCTCTACTACCACCTGCTCGTGGTGCTGTCCGACGCGCCGCAGCGGCGGCTGCGGATGACGGAGCTGGCGATGCAGACGAAGATCACGCGATCGCGCCTGTCGCACGCCGTGGCCCGGCTGGAGAAGAACGGGTGGGTGCGGCGCGAGAACTGTCCCGTGGACAAGCGGGGGCAGTTCGCGGTGCTGACGGACGGCGGGTTCGAGATGCTGTCCAAGAGCGCGCCGGGGCATGTCGCGGCAGTGCGGCAGGCGATGTTCGACCGGCTGTCACCGGAACAGCAGAAAGCCCTCGGCGAGATCATGGGGATCGTCGCGGAGGGGCTTCAGCCGTCGGAGGCGGGTGCTGACTTGCCGTGGCTGCGGTAGGGGCCGGGGCCTTTCCGTAGCTGCGGTAAGGGGAGCAGGGGGCAGAGGTCTTTCTGTCGTGGAGATGTGCCCGTGAGCGGGGGCTTGTCGCGTAGTTCCCCGCGCCCCTGACGGGGCGCGGGGTGGAGCGGGGACTCCAGTCCCTGCTCCACCCCGCTCCGTCATCGGTGCCCGTCGGGTTCCGGTTCCGGGGTCAGTGGGCGATCACCGGGACCTTGACCTCGTTCGTCGCGTCATCGCCCTCGGCCGAGGACGCCGTCATGTCGGGCTTGCCCGTCGTGATGAGGGTGAAGGCGATGGCGGCGGAGGCCACGAGGATGGCCACGGCGAACCAGATGGCGTTGGTGTAGCCGTTGACCATGCCCTCCAGCTGGACCAGCTGGGCGGCCGGCTTCGAGGTGGCCGAGCCGATGTGGTCCGCGATGTAGGACGTGGTGGCCGAGGCAGCGATCGTGTTCAGCAGGGCCGTGCCGATGGCGCCGCCGACCTGCTGGGAGGTGTTGACCATGGCCGAGGCCACGCCCGAGTCACGCGGCTCGACCCCGTAGGTCGCCAGGGACATCGCCGGCATGAACGCCGTACCCATACCGAGGCCGAGCAGCAGCTGGGCCGGCAGGAGCAGGGTGGTGTACGAGGAGCCGACCTCCATCTGGGTCAGCAGGAGCATGCCGAGACCGGCGACCAGGAAGCCCGGGGCCATCAGCAGGCGCGGCGCGACCCGGGTCATCAGGCGGGTGCCGATCTGGGTCGAGCCGATGATCATGCCCGCGATCATGGGCAGGAAGGCGAAGCCCGTCTTGACCGGGGAGTACCCCTTCACGATCTGCAGGTAGTAGGTGAGGAAGAGGAACAGGCCGAACATCGCGATGATCGCGAGGCCGAGGGAGAGGTAGACACCGCCGCGGTTGCGCTCCAGGAGCACGCGCAGGGGCAGCAGCGGGGCCTTCACCTTGGACTCGACGAACACGAAGGCCGCGAGGAGCACCGCCGAGGCGACGAACAGGGTGATCGTCATCGAGTCGCCCCAGCCCTCGGACTCGGCTCGCGTGAAGCCGTAGACCAGGGAGACCAGACCCAGGGTGGACAGGACCACACCGGGGATGTCGAGCGGGGAGCGGTTGCGGCTGCCCTCGGGCTCACGGATGACGAGGTACGCGCCGACCGCGGCGATCACCGCGAACGGGATGTTGACGAAGAACGTCCAGCGCCAGTCCAGGTACTCGGTGAGGAAGCCGCCGAGGATCAGGCCCACGGCGCCGCCGCCACCGGCGATCGCACCGTAGATGCCGAACGCCTTGGCGCGCTCCTTGGCGTCGGTGAACATCACCGCGAGGAGGGAGAGCGCGGCGGGCGCGAGCAGCGCGCCGAAGACGCCCTGGAGGGCGCGGGCGCCCAGCATCATCGCCTCACCGGTGGCCGCGCCGCCCAGTGCGGAGGCGCCGGCGAAGCCGATCAGGCCGGTGACGAAGGTGCGCTTGCGGCCCCAGATGTCGGAGATACGGCCACCGAAGAGGAGCAGACCGCCGAAGGCCAGGGCATACGCGGTGATGACCCACTGCCGGTTGCCGTCGGATATCCCGAGGTCCTGCTGGGCGGAGGGGAGGGCGATGTTCACGATGGTCGCGTCGAGCACGACCATCAGCTGGGCGAGGGCGATGAAGACGAGCGCTTTCCAGCGGTTGGCGTGCGCGTCGCCGGTCTCGGACGTTTTGGCTGTGCCGACTGTTTCGGACATGGGGATACCCACTTCGGGACTTCGTGACGGAAGGATCGGTATCGGGTGACGGAAAGGGCGCGGAGGGGTGGCGGCTCGTCAGCGTCGACGGCCGTGAACTCTCAGCGGGTCAGGCGGGTCAGGCGGGTCAGGGCTGGATCTCAGGACGGGCACGGCCTCCGTAGGTCCTCCACGGTCACCGGGGTGCCGGGCAGTTCGGAGGGGGCCGGGGCGCGCAGTCCGTCCAGGAGCAGTTGCAGATGGCGGTGGAGGAAGCGGTCGACACCCGCGCACTGGGTGCCGGCCGGCGGCCTGCTGAGCTGGCTGACGGCGATCATCAGATCGCCGACACCCACGTCGGAGCGCAGCTGCCCGGCGTCCCGGGCGCGCCGCATGATCCCTTCGACCTGCTCCTCCAGGCGCTCGCGTGCCGCCTCCAGGTCGGGGTGGTTCTTGTCGAACGTGCTCTGGATCATCGGGCAGAGCGCGCTGACCCGTTCGTCGGCCGAGGCGTGCACGAAGCGCGAGAGCGCCTCGAAGGCGTCACCGGTCTCGGCGAGCGCGGCCTCGGCCGCGAGGGCCGTGCGGTCCATGACCGAGCAGACGACCTCACGGACCAGTGCGTCACGGTCCGGGAAGTTGCGGTACAGCGTGGCATTGCCGACACCGGCCCGGCGGGCGATCTCGTCGAGCGGCACCTCGGGGCCGAACTCCACGAACATCTCCCGGGCGGCGGTGACGATCCGCTCCCGGTTGCGCAGGGCGTCCGCCCGAGGGCGAGGCACCTTGCGACGCACGGCGGTGGCGGTGCTGCTCTCCACGGCGTACTCCTCTGCCTGATCCAGTGGTGTGGGGGGCACCCGGTGACGATCCGGGGATGGAGTCCCCGTTTCGCTCGGACGAAGGGTTAAACGGGGAAACGATCCCCGGTTATTTCCCCACTCCGAGATCTTTTCGCGTGACCTGGGTCACATGGGACCCCGGGGCGGGAGCCGTCCAGGTGAACCCCACGTTCGGCCCTTCCAGCGCGCGCCCGCGCAGCCCGCGACCCAGGGTGATCGAGAGGGCGCAGCCTTGTCACCGGACGGCTGCCGTGGAGCGAAGGGCGCGGGCATGCAGCAGCCGTTCCGCAGAAGCGGGATACCTCCGCGCCGGATACGCCCCCGGCGGACCCGTGCGCGCCGGACGCGTCCGCGCCGGGCCGTCGCGCTCGCGTCCGTCACCGCCCTCACGCTCGCGGTCAGCACCTCCGCCGGCACCGGACGCCTGATGGCCAAGGACACGACGACGGCCGCGGGGGCCACCGCCGTGGTCCGCGGTTCGGCGCTCGGCCCCTGCATGATCCGCGGCCCGCTCGGCACCCAGATGTCCGAGGGCATCCCGACCCCGCCCGGCTACTCCCGCTCCACCGGCACGGTCCGGGCCCTCAACCTGATGATCGACTTCTCGGACGCCCCCGGTGAGGGCAGCGCGATGGACCGCTTCACGGAGTTCGCGCCGCAGACCCAGAAGTGGTTCAGGACGAGTTCGTACGGCCGTGTCGACTACCGTCCCGAGGCCCCGCTCACCGAGTGGCTGCGGATGCCGAGATCCTTCCGCTCCTACGACATAGAGCGCGGCGCCCCTTTCGACCCCGGCTACCGCCGGCTGGTCCAGGACATGGTGCGGGTCGCCGATCCGCTGGTGGACTTTCGGTCGTACGACCTCGTCAACGTCCTCGTCACCCCGAACGCGGGTCCCTCCGCCCTGGACACCGTCCTGTCGGTGACGTTCGCGGGCAACCGGGAGGCGCCGGTCGCGGACGGTGTGCCGGTCGCCAACGCGTCCTTCGTCTACAGCCGCCAGGACGACGGCTCGGGCTCGTACGGGGAGACCGGGTACCGGGTCCTCCCCCACGAGAACGGCCATGTCTTCGGCCTTCCCGACCTCTACACCCACGAGGGCGGGGCTGCGGTCGGGCACTGGGACATCATGAGCGAGGACTGGGGCGTCGACAACGATCTGCTGGGCTGGCACAAGTGGAAGCTCGGGTGGCTCGACGAGACGCAGGTGGCGTGTGTGGCGACGGTCGGCTCCGCGGAGTACGTCCTGACGCCGCTCGCCTCCGGGGGCGGCGCGAAGCTGGTCGTGGTGCCGCTCAGTTCCCGTACGGCGTACGTCGCGGAGTTGCGGACGCGGGCGGGCAACGATGCGGTGGTGTGCCGGCCGGGGGTGCTGGTCTACCGGGTCGACGCGACCGTCGACACCGGGAACGGGCCGATCAGGGTCCATGACTCGCGGCGGGACAGCGGGGGGTGCACGCGCAGCCCCAATGTCCACGCGGAGCTGTCCGACGCGCCGCTCGTACCCGGCGAGACGTTCAAGGACGCGAGGGCGGGGGTGGAGATCGCTGTGGCCGGGGTGGATG
>NZ_JARGEE010000385.1:0-8538 GCF_033794485.1 Streptomyces sp. MB09-02B | reverse complement strand
CCCCGGAGGAGATCGCGGCGGCCGACTGCCCCGGCCGGTCGCCCGGGTCATTCGGCCGCCGCGATCTCCTCCGGGGTGGTCGCCCGCAGCTCTCCCTCCTCCATCAGCAGCCACCGCGTGATCCCGATCGACTCCAGGAACGGCAGGTCGTGGCTGGCCACGATCAGTGCGCCCTCGTACCCCTCCAGGGCGGTCGTCAGCTGCCGCACGCTCGCCATGTCGAGGTTGTTCGTCGGCTCGTCCAGCATCAGCAGCTGCGGGGCGGGCTCGGCGAGCATCAGGGCGGCCAGGGCGGCGCGGAAGCGCTCCCCGCCGGAGAGCGTGGCCGCCTGCTGGTCGGCACGGGCGCCCCGGAACAGGAAGCGGGCGAGGCGCGCCCGGATCCGGTTGTTGGTGGCGTCCGGCGCGAACCGGGCCACGTTCTCGGCGACCGTCAGCTCGTCGTCGAGGACGTCCAGCCGCTGCGGCAGGAACCGCAACGGCACATGTGCCTTCGTCTCGCCGCTCACCGGCTCCAGCTCGCCCGCGATCGTCCGCAGCAGCGTGGTCTTGCCCGAGCCGTTGCGGCCGACCAGGGCGATCCGCTCCGGGCCGCGCAGGTCGAGGCCGCCCTTCACCCGGGCGCCGTACCTGAGTTCCAGGTCCAGCAGCGTGAGCACGGTGCGGCCGGGCGGCACGGCCGTGTGCGGCAGCTCGACGCGGATCTCGTCCTCGTCCCGTACGGCCTCCACCGCCTCGTCGAGGCGTTCCTTCGCCCCGGCGAGCCGCTCCTCGTGCAGGATGCGGTGTTTGCCGGCGGACTCCTGGGCGGCCCGCTTGCGTGCGTGCGCCACGATCTTCGGCACCCGCTTCTGATCCTGCATCTTCTGCCCGAACCGCTTGCGCCGGGCCAACTTGACCTGTGCGTCCACGAGTTCGCGCTTCTGCTTCTTCAGATCGGACTCGGCGACCCGCACCATCCGTTCGGCCGCCTCCTGTTCGGTGGCGAGTGCCTCCTCGTACGCGGTGAAGTTGCCGCCGTACCAGGTGACCTCGCCCGAGTGCAGATCGGCGATCTGGTCGACCAGGTCCAGGAGTTCACGATCGTGGCTGACCACGACCATCACGCCGGACCACGCCTCCACCGCGTCGTACAGCCGGCGTCGCGCGTAGAGATCGAGGTTGTTGGTCGGCTCGTCCAGGAGGAGGACGTCGGGGCGGCGCAGCAGCAGCGCCGCCAGCCGCAGCAGCACGGACTCGCCGCCCGAGACCTCACCGATGGTGCGGTCCAGGTCGACGTGGCCCAGGCCGAGTTGGCCGAGGGTCGCCAGTGCGCGTTCCTCGACGTCCCAGTCGTCGCCGACCGCCGCGAAGTGCTCCTCGGCCACGTCGCCCGCCTCGATGGCGTGCAGCGCGGCGCGGGCGGTGGCGATACCGAGTGCCTCGTCGACCTTCAGGCCGGTGTCGAGCGTGACGTTCTGCGGGAGGTAGCCGACCTCGCCGGCCACCCGGACGGTGCCGTCGGTCGGGGCGAGCTCACCGGCGATCAGCTTCAACAGGGTTGATTTTCCTGAGCCGTTGACGCCGACGAGCCCGGTCCGGCCAGGGCCGAACGCGATCTGCAGATCGTCGAAGACGGGGGTGCCGTCGGGCCAGGCGAAGGACAGGGAGGCGCAGGTGAGGGAAAGGGGAGTAGACATGAGGAACCTCGCGGGTGCGGGAAGCGGCCAGGGGCGACGCGTTCGAAACACCGCGAGGGCGACACACGACGAGGGCAAGAGAAAAGCCCGCTGCCGAAGGGACGGCTCGTACGCCGAGGTCGCACGCTACGCACACAGGGACGCCGGGATACGGCGGGGTGTGTGACGCGGTGTCTCAGGACCTCAGACGAGCAACGTCCTTCTCCAATCGACGGCAACAGGACCGTGTAACAACGTACGGAGGGGCCGGAGGGGTGTCAACGCAATTAACGCGACGCCCGGACGTCATGGCGGCGCGGCGGCGCGGACCGGCACCCGGACCGGCACCCGGATCGGCCGCCCCCGGCGCGGCGTCTGGGGGCGGGGCCTCAGCAGGCGTCGCGCATCAGCTCCGCCAAGTCGTGGTCCAGGTCGACCTGGTGGTGCTCCAGACCGAGCGGCACCAGATCCATCGAACGCTCCAGGAAGCGCCGTACCTCATCGGCGTGGACGTGCACCACGGCCGTGCCCTCCGGGGCGTGGAACTCCATGACCAGCCGGTCGTAGCCGTACGGGCGGACCCGTACGTCGCCGAAGCCGACCGAGTCCTCCATACCGGTGACGAGCAGTTCGCGGGCGAAGGTCCAGCAGACCTCCACCCCCTCCAGCGTGGCCGGGGCGGGGAAGGTCATACGGACGGCGAACGGGTCGCTGCGGTCGTAGTGGAGCGTGGCGGGAATGCTCGGCATCCGCGGCGCGGCGGCGACGAGACGGGCCTCTACGGGCTGCTCGATGACGGTGGACAACGCCTTGCTCCCTTGTGACGGGTGAACGGATTCCGGTTGACTGCGGCCGGGCAATTGCAAAGACGCCGGATCGGGCCGATCCGTGCACATGAGGGTCGAGTGACCTCTGTCACCGGACCCAATCACTGTGGTGATCCATGTCTCGTCCCGTGTTCCGGGATATGGGAGAGGACACCGGATGCCGTCCGGTGGTTCCCGGCCGAGGCCATCTGGACGGCACCTCGTCCCTGCACTAGCTTCGCCCGCCATGAGGGGCTTGGGGCAGTCGAGAAGGACGAGTCGGACGAGTCGGACGATGGCGACGGGCCTGGCCGCGGCGGCACTCGCCGCCGCCCTGGCGGTGCCCGCACAGGCGCACGGGGAGGGCCGTCTCCCGCACTGGGAACTGAAGGAAACCGGGACTGACGTGCGCTTTCGCGGCCTGGCGGCGGTCAGCCGGAACAGCGCGTGGCTGGCGGGTTCCGCAGGCACCGTGCTTCGCACCGGCGACGGGGGCAGGACCTGGCGCGATGTCTCACCGCCCGGCGCACAGGAGGTGCAGTTCCGGGACATCGAGGCATTCGACGCACGCAGGGCGGTCGTCCTGGCCATCGGCGAGGGCGAGGCCTCCCGCGTGTACCGGACGGACGACGGCGGCGCGACCTGGACCGAGTCCTTCCGTAACACCGACCCGCGCGCCTTCTACGACTGCCTCACGTTCTTCGACCCCCGCCACGGGCTTGCCATGAGCGACCCGGTGGACGGGAGGTTCCGCATCCTGTCCACCGAGGACGGCGGCCGCTCCTGGGAGGTCCTGCCGAACAAGGGCATGCCCCCGGCCCTGGAGGGCGAGGCGGGCTTCGCGGCGAGCGGGCAGTGCCTGGTCAGCTCCGGGCCGCGCGATGTGTGGCTGGCGACCGGCGGGGCGGCACGCGCGCGTGTGCTCCACTCCGCCGACCGGGGGCGCACCTGGACGGTCGCCGACACTCCCGTGCCGGCCGGCGACCCGGCCCGGGGCGTCTTCGCGCTGGCCTTCCGCGACCGGGCGCACGGTATCGCCGTCGGCGGCGACTACCGCGCCGACCAGCCGTCCCCGCGGGCCGCGGCGACCACCGGCGACGCGGGCCGCACCTGGAAGCCCGCCGCGCAGCCCCCGCCCGCCTACCGCTCCGGAGTGGCCTGGCTCCCGTACAGCCGTAACGCCGCCCTCGCCGTCGGCCCCACCGGCACCGACCTCACCACCGACGGCGGCCGCACCTGGCGCACGGTCGACACCGGGTCGTACGACACGGTCGACTGCGCACCGGACCGGGGCTGCTGGGCGGCCGGGGAGCGGGGACGGGTGTCCCGCCTGGAGAACTGACTCGCGCGGCGGCGTCCCCGCAGGTGGGCGGGTACGGGGTTGTTCCGGCCGAGAGGGGTACTTGTGGCGTGTCGAATCACGAGAGGAGTGATCGGTCATGCCACGCGGTTCCAGCCCGAAGAGGGAACGCCAGTACGAGCACATCAAGGAGAGCGCCGAGGACCGCGGTGAGAGCGAGTCGCGGGCCAAGGAGATCGCCGCCCGGACCGTCAACAAGGAACGCGCCCGCTCCGGCGAGTCGAAGACCGCGAGCCGCAGCTCCACCCAGGACATGTCGTCGAGCAAGCGCGGCGGGCAACGGTCGCACAAGGGATCCGGGGGGCCCACGTACGACCAGCTCTACGCCGAGGCGAAGCGGCGGAACATCCAGGGCCGCTCGGACATGAACAAGAGCCAGCTCGAGCGCGCCCTCGGCGACAAGTAGCCCGGGGCCGCGCGCCCGTGGCGGGATGCGTACGCTCGTCGGCACCATGACGACCGTACGCATCCCCGCGGGCTGGCCCGCCACCGAAGAGCAAGCCCTTGCCGTGCAGAACGAGTTGCGGGGGAAGGTGGTGCTCGACGAGACCGGGCCACCGCCCGGCGTCGGACACGTCACCGGAGTCGACGTGGCGTACGACGACGAGCGGGACGTGGTCGTGGCGGCGGCCGTGGTGCTGGACGCGGCCACGCTCGACGTGGTCGCCGAGACCACGGCGATCGGGCAGGTCTCCTTCCCCTACGTCCCCGGCCTGCTCGCCTTCCGTGAGATCCCCACGGTGCTGGCCGCGCTCGACGCGCTGCCGTGCGACCCCGGTCTCGTCGTCTGCGACGGCTACGGCCTCGCGCACCCGCGCCGCTTCGGCCTCGCCGCCCACCTCGGCGTCCTCACCCAGCTCCCCACGATCGGCGTCGCCAAGAACCCCTTCACCTTCACCTACGACGACCCGGGCGCCGCACGCGGCAGCGCGTCCCCGCTCCTCGCGGGCACCGAGGAGGTGGGCCGCGCCCTGCGCACCCGCGACGGCGTCAAGCCGGTCTTCGTCTCCGTCGGCCACCGCGTCGACCTGGACAACGCCTGCGCCCACACCCTCGCCCTCACCCCGGCCTACCGCCTCCCGGAAACCACCCGCAGAGCCGACTCCCTGTGCCGCCGGGCCCTGCGGACCACGACACCCTGAAGCCCAGCGCGCGGTGCCGGCCGGCGGCCCGGCACGGCCTCGGGCTCCGTCTGCCGTGGGCGGCGGGTCGCGACCGTCGTCGGTTTCGGCCGGCCGTGCGTCCCTGTTCCGCCCATGGGCCCGGTCGCCGGTGGACGCATGCGGCATACCCCGCCGGTCGCGGATTCGCGGTGCGGTCCGGAGGGGCTCGCCGTCACCGGCTGGGTGATCACGGCGGCCGCCGCCATCATGATCGTCGTCTTCACGGTCTTCGTCCTCAGCCCCGACCGGATGCTCCGGCAGTTCGGCCTGGGCCTCGCGGCGGCCGTCCTGCTCGACGCCCTGGTCATCCGCTGTCTGATCGTCCCGGCCGTGATGCAACTCCTCGGCCGTCGCGCCTGGTGGATGCCCGGCCCGCCGGCAAGCCGACTGCCGAGGGTGACGCTGGAGCACCGACCGCGCGAGGCCGCCGGGGCGCCCGCCGGGGGTACGCGCGGACCGGGCACCTGAGTACGAACTGAGTACCTGTACGGATGCCGGTGCGCCGTCGTGATCGGCAGGCTGTGCCGTATGACGACGCACCGAGCCCCGAAGACCGCCGCCAGCCCCACCCAGTCCGTCGAGCGTGCCGTGACGACCGGCCTGCTGCTCGCCGTGTTCGCCGGACTGGCCTGGATCGCCGGGATGGTCTACACGCTGACCGGGTGGGCGCAGTAGGCCGGGCTGGCGCGGTGGACCGGTCGGCGCCTCACCGGGTCACCGGGTCGACGCCACCCGGAACGTGATCCCCGCAGCGCGCAGCCGCTCGATCAGCGCGTCGCCCATCGCGACCGCCGTCGTGACCTGCCCCGCCGTGGCCGGGAGGTCGTCGAAGGCCAGGCACAGGGCTGACTCGGCGAACATCTTCGCCGTCTCGCCGTAGCCGGGGTCGCCGCCCGCGACCTCCGTGAAGACCCGGCGTCCACCGCCCTCGCCGACGAACCGCACCGAGAACCAGCTCTTCGCCCGCTTTTCCGCGCTCGGGCCCTCACCCGGCTTGAGCCGGTCGCCCAGCCAACGCCGTACGGGCGGCACCTGGGCGGCGGCGACGACCGCGCCGACGAACGCGACGCCGCCCACCGCGAAGGGGAGCGTCCTGACCGCCGCGTAGTGGCGGTAGCGGAAGTCCGGCCCGTAGCACCCGAGGGCGCGCGCCGAGCGCTGCACCACCTGCGCGTCGATGGTCGGCAGCGGCAACGCCCACGCCCCGACCTCCTTGGCGAACCGAGGGGCGCTCACCGGCGCGTACGCCCGGCGCCCCACGAGGCGCGGTTCGTGCCGCTTGCGGTCCCGCGCGGCGGCCATCGTCTCCCGGCCCCGGGAGAACCCGGTGAGCGCGGAGTTGAACGTGCCGCCCGAGAACATGCCCTCGGCGCGCACGAAACCGTCCACGGTGATCGGCACGTCCTCGGGGAGCTGCTTCACCGTGAAGTACGCGCCGAGGTCGTGCGGTATCGAGTCGAAGCCGGCGGCGTGCACGATGCGGGCGCCGGTCTCCCGCGCGCGTGCGTCGTGCCGGACGAACGTCAGATCGACGAACTCGGGTTCACCGGTGAGATCCAGATAGTCGGTGCCCTCGTCCGCGCAGGCGGCCACCAACTCCTCGCCGTGGGTGATGTACGGGCCGACGGTCGTGGCCACCACCCGTGCCTGGCGGGCGAGTTCGCGCACGGCCTCCGGATCGGACCCGTCCGCCCGGAGCACCCCGATCCTCGCGCCGCCGGGCAGCCGCTCGCGCAGCGCGGCGAGCTTCTCCGCGTTGCGCCCGGCGATCGCCCAGCGCAGTCCGTCGGGCGCGTGCGCGGCGAGGTACTCCGCGGTGAGCTCCCCGACGAACCCCGTGGCCCCGTAGAGCACGATGTCGTACGCCCGCTCCGCCCTGTCCTGCCCCTTGCTCATGGAACCCCTCAGCACTCGCCCACGGCCCGCCCACGCGCCGTTGTCGGTGGCTGAGGCTAGCGTGAAGGTCGAGCAATTGAGTGCGCGGGATCCGGAGGTGGCCGTGACCGTACCGAAGAACGCCCTGAAAAAATGGGAGAAGGTGCGCGAGTTCGCCCTCGGGATGCCCGGCGCGGTCGAGGAGTTCCCGTGGGGCGAGAGCGTCGCGAAGGTCAACAGGAAGGTGTTCGTGTTCCTCGGGACGGATGACGGCGGCTATCCGCTGGGCGTCACAGTGAAGCTCAGGGACGAGGAGACCCACGCCCACGCCCTGACCTGCCCCGGCGCCGAGCCCGCGGGGTACGGCCTGGGTAAATCCGGCTGGGTGCGGGTGCCGCTGGAGGAGAAGGGCGCCCCGGGCGCGGAGCTGCTCTGCGACTGGGTGGAGGAGAGCTACCGAGTCATCGCCCCGAAGCGGCTGATAGCGGAGCTGGAGGCCCGCTGAGGGCGCTGCCGGAGGCCTGGTGGCCGCCGGGCTGACACCCGCCGCGACTCCGGGCACAATGACTAAGCGTTTGCTCATTCGGGGCTTGTGCGGAGTGGAACACGTTCTTAACATCACTGGTGTTACATCGTTTGTGTCACAGAGCTGGGGGCTCGATGTCAGTGGCGAAGACGCCCGGGCACGGTCCGCTCGCCGGTGTGCGCGTGGTCGAACTCGCGGGCATCGGCCCGGGACCGTTCGCCGCGATGCTCCTCGGTGATCTCGGCGCCGACGTCGTCCGCGTCGACCGGCCGGGCGGCGCGGGCCTCGCGGTCAACCCGCTGTACGACGTCACCAACCGCAACAAACGGTCGGTGATCGTCGACCTGAAGTCCCCGGGCGGCCCGGACACAGTCCTCGACCTGGCGGAACGCGCCGACATCCTGATCGAGGGCTACCGGCCCGGCGTCGCCGAACGCCTCGGCGTCGGCCCCGAGACCTGCCACGCCCGCAACGCCGCTCTGGTCTACGGCCGGATGACCGGCTGGGGCCAGCAGGGCCCGCTCGCCCAGCGCGCCGGCCACGACATCGCCTACATCGCCCTGACCGGCACCCTCGGCATGACCGGCGCCCCGGGCACCCCGCCCGTCGCCCCCGCCAACCTCCTCGGGGACTACGCGGGCGGCTCCCTCTATCTCGTCGTCGGAGTCCTCGCCGCCCTCCACCACGCCCACGCGACCGGCGCCGGGCAGGTCGTGGACGCGGCCATCGTCGACGGCACCTCGCACCTCTCCGCGATGCTCCACGGGATGCTTGCCGCCGGCGGCTGGCAGGACCGCCGCGCCGCCAACCTCCTCGACGGCGGCTGCCCCTTCTACGGCACCTACGAGACCGCGGACGGCCGGTACGTCGCCGTGGGCGCCCTCGAGCAGCAGTTCTACGAGGAGTTCGTCGAGCTCCTGGGCATCGGGGACCGGGCCCCGGCCCGCAAGGACACGGCCGCCTGGGGCGACCTGCGCGAGACGGTCGCGGCCCGCTTCAAGACCCGTACCAGGGACGAGTGGACGGCCGTCTTCGAGGGCTCCGACGCCTGTGTGGCCCCCGTCCTGTCGCTGCGCGAGGCCCCGCACCACACGCATCTCGCGGCCCGGGGCACCTTCACCGACTTCGGCGGCATCACCCAGCCCGCCCC
>NZ_JARGEE010000384.1:0-8558 GCF_033794485.1 Streptomyces sp. MB09-02B | reverse complement strand
CGCCTCGGCCACGATCTCCTCCACGGTCTGCGCCCGCCGCACCACCGCGAACCGCATCCCGCCCTCCCCGGGCGCGTACCCGTAGATCCCGGGCCGGGGCAGGGAGTTGTACGCGTAGTGGTGCGCGAAGTAGTACGCGCCGGTGTCCAGCGCGGCCGCGTAGTCCCCCGGCTCGAACAACGGCAGCGAACGCCCCTCCGCCAGCAGATCCCCGGCGAAACAGGCGGGCCCCGCCACGTCCTGCGTCACCGCCGGCCCTCCCTTCACCCGCCCCTTCGCGTCGTACGCGGCGATCCGCAGCGGCCAGGACCCGGGCGCGTAGACCGTACGGGTCGCCACCTGCACCCCGGCATGGGTGACGGCGATGGCCCGCCCGCCCGCGCTCTTCGTGTACTCCACCCGCGCCACGACCGTCCCGTGCTTCGCCAGCAGCGACCTGCCGAACTCGGTCACCAGCCCGTACCGCCCGTCGAACAGCCCCGGCACCGCCTCCGCCAGCAGCCGCGCGTACTGCTCGTACGTCGGTGTCGCCGCCTCCGACGCGAAGTTCACCGGCAGCCCGCCGCCGATGTCGATCGTGTCGATCTGCCGCCGCCCGATCCGCCGGTTGATCTCCTCCGCCAGCTCGTACGTCTCCGTGATCCCCCGCGTCATCAGCGACAGCGGGATCCCCTGCGACCCGGTGTGCGCGTGCAGCCGGCTCAGCCAGGGCCGGTCCAGATACGCCCGTACGACCCACTCCCGGGCGCCCTCGTCCCGGAGCGCCACCCCGAACTTCGAGGTGGCCGTCGCCGTGGACAGCGCGTCGATCGCACCGCCGCCGACCTGCGGGTTCACCCGGATGCCGACGGGGGAGCGGGTGGCGGCGGACCGGACGAGTGCGTCGATGCGGTCCAGCTCCTGCGGATTGTCCGCGTTGACGGCGATGCCCAGCGCCAGCGCCTCCCGCAGCTCGGCCGGCGTCTTGGCGGGGGAGTCGAGCACGGTCAGCCTCGGCGGCACCCCGGCCGCCCGCGCCAGGGCCAGCTCCCCGGCGCTCGCCACCTCCGCGCCGATCCCCGCCTCGCGCAGCAGCCGCAGCACGGGCACCAGCGGCGTCGCCTTCACCGCGAACGCGTGCAGCACCGGCGTCCCCGGCGCCGTCACCGCGTCGAACGCCCTGCGCAGCGCCCCGGCGGACGCCCGGATCCCGGTCGCGTCGAGCAGCGCGACGACCGGCTCGCCGGGACCCAGCAGCCCCTGCTCCACCGCCGCCCGCACCGCCTCGTCCCGCCGCGCGGCCCGCTCGCCGTCGGTGTCGAACAGCCGCAGCGTGCGCTCGGCGTCCCCCTCGCCCCGCCGGCCGCCGGGCCGCTCCCCTTCGGTCCCGTTCGTCACGTCTCCCATCTCTTCCCCCGTTGTCGCGTCGTCGCCCGAGCCCATTGGGCCAGTGTGTCCAGACAAACACCCACGGCGCGCCGCCGCTGGCCCTACGGCTGTATTGACTAGCTCTATTCATCAAGTCAGGATGTGAATAGTTGCTGTAAACGAGGAGGCAGACCCGTGTCAGGACCCCGCCCCGTCAAAGCGCCGCGCGGTACGGAACTCAGCGCCCTGGGCTGGCAGCAGGAAGCCGCCCTGCGCATGCTCCAGAACAACCTCGACCCCGAGGTCGCCGAGCACCCCGACAAGCTCGTCGTCTACGGCGGCACGGGCAAGGCCGCCCGTGACTGGCGCTCCTTCGACGCCATGGTCCGCACCCTGAGGACCCTCAAGCAGGACGAGACCATGCTGGTCCAGTCCGGCCGCCCCGTCGGCGTCATGCAGACCCACGAGTGGGCCCCGCGCGTTCTCATCGCCAACTCCAACCTCGTCGGCGACTGGGCCAACTGGGAGGAGTTCCGCCGCCTGGAACAGCTCGGGCTGACCATGTACGGGCAGATGACCGCCGGTTCCTGGATCTACATCGGCACCCAGGGCATCCTCCAGGGCACCTACGAGACCTTCGCCGCCGTCGCCGCCAAGAAGTTCGGCGGCACCCTCGCCGGGACGATCACCCTCACCGCCGGGCTCGGCGGCATGGGCGGCGCCCAGCCGCTGGCCGTGACCATGAACGACGGCGTCGCGATCTGCATCGACTGCGACCCCCGCGCCATCGAGCGCCGCATCGAGCACCGCTACCTCGACGTCAGGGCCGACTCCCTCGACCACGCCCTCCAGTTGGCCGTCGAGGCCCGTGACGCCCGCCGCCCCCTCTCCATCGGCGTCCTCGGCAACGCCGCAGACCTGGTCCCGCAGCTCCTCGCCATGGGCGCCCCCATCGACATCGTCACCGACCAGACCTCCGCCCACGACCCGCTGGCCTACCTCCCGGTGGGCGTCGACTTCGACGACATGGCCTCCTACGCGGCGAAGGACCCGGCCGGGTTCACCACGCGCGCCCGCGAATCGATGGCCCGGCACGTCGAGGCCATGGTCGGCTTCCAGGACGCCGGGGCAGAGGTCTTCGACTACGGCAACTCCATCCGGGGCGAGGCCCAACTCGCCGGATACGAGCGGGCCTTCGCCTTCCCCGGCTTCGTCCCCGCCTACATCCGGCCGCTGTTCTGCGAGGGCAAGGGCCCCTTCCGGTGGGCGGCCCTGTCCGGCGACCCCGCCGACATCGCCAAGACCGACAGGGCGATCCTCGACCTGTTCCCCGAGAACGAGTCCCTGCACCGCTGGATCAAGATGGCAGGCGAGCGCGTCCACTTCCAGGGCCTCCCGGCCCGCATCTGCTGGCTCGGCTACGGCGAGCGGGACAAGGCCGGTGAGCGGTTCAACGACATGGTCGCCTCCGGCGAGCTGGCCGCCCCGCTCGCGATCGGACGCGACCACCTCGACTGCGGCTCCGTCGCCTCCCCCTACCGCGAGACCGAGGCCATGCTCGACGGCTCCGACGCGATCGCCGACTGGCCCCTGCTGAACGCGATGGTCAACGTGGCCTCCGGGGCGTCCTGGGTCTCCCTGCACCACGGCGGCGGCGTGGGCATGGGCCGCTCCATCCACGCCGGCCAGGTGACGGTCGCCGACGGCACCAAGCTGGGCGGCGAGAAGATCCGCCGGGTGCTGACCAACGACCCCGGGATGGGCGTCATCCGGCACGTGGACGCCGGGTACGACATCGCGGAGTCCGTCGCCGACGAGCGCGGCGTACGGGTACCGATGCGCGAGGGTGAGGACGCGTGACGGGAGGCGCCCACTCTCCGGAAGCGGGGGACGAGGCCTCGTCCGTGGGAAGCTCGTTCCACACCATGTGGCGCGAGCTGCTCCCCATCGGCCGGCACCCCGACTCCCACGGCTACCGACGGTTCGCCTGGACCGGGGCCGACGCCGAGTGCCGGGCCTGGTTCAGGGAGCAGGCCGAGGCGCGCGGGCTGACCCACGAGGTCGACCGCAACGGCAACCAGTGGGCCTGGCTCGGCGACCCCACCGCCGGGGACGCCGTCGTCACCGGGTCCCATCTCGACTCCGTGCCCGACGGCGGCGCCTTCGACGGCCCCCTCGGAGTCGTGTCGGCCTTCGCCGCGCTCGACGAACTCCGCGCCCGGGGCGCCCGGTTCGACAAGCCCCTCGCCATCGTCAACTTCGGCGACGAGGAGGGCGCCCGGTTCGGGCTCGCCTGCGTGGGGTCGAGGCTCGCCGCCGGGCAGCTGACCGTCGAGCAGGCGGGGCGGCTGACCGACGTGGACGGAGTCACGCTGCCGCAGGCCATGGAGGCGGCCGGGTACGACCCGGAGGGCATCGGACCGGACCCGGAACGGCTCGCCCGCATCGGCGCGTTCGTCGAACTGCACGTCGAACAGGGCCGGGCCCTGGACCTGTCCGGCGACGCCGTCGGCATCGCCAGCTCCATCTGGCCGCACGGCCGGTGGCGGTTCGACTTCCGCGGCGAGGCCAACCACGCGGGCACGACCCGGCTCGTGGACCGCCGGGACCCCATGCTGTCGTACGCGGAGACCGTGCTCGCCGCCCGCCGGGAGGCGCGGCTCGCCGGAGCCGTCGCCACCTTCGGCAAGATCTCCGTCGAGCCGAACGGCGTCAACGCCATCCCCTCCCTCGTACGCGGCTGGCTCGACTCCCGTGCCGAGGACCAGACGACGCTGGACACGGTCGTCGGCGCGATCGAGGAGGCCGCCCGTGACTACGCCCAGGCGCACGGGATCGAACTCGATGTCGTCCGTGAGTCCTTCACCCCCGTCGTCGAGTTCGAACACGCCCTGCGGGACGAGATCGCCCGCATCCTGGGCCGGGGCAGGGCCGAGCTGAAGGTGCCGGTGCTCGGTACCGGCGCCGGACACGACGCCGGGATCCTGTCCGGAACCGTCCCGACCGCCATGCTGTTCGTACGCAACCCGACGGGCGTCTCGCACTCCCCGGCCGAGCACGCCGCCGAGGACGACTGCCTGGCCGGGGTGACCGCGCTCGCCGACGTACTCGAAGGGCTGGCCCGCAGGTGACGGAGACGACCTACTGGCTCGAACACGCCTGGCTCGGCACGAACGTCGAGCCGGGCGTGACCCTGACCGTGGCCGGGCAGGGCTCGGCGAAGGCCGGCCGCATCACCGCCGTCCGCACGGAGACACCCACCCCGCCCCCGGGCGCGGTCGTCCTGCGCGGCCTCACCCTGCCCGGCCTCGCCAACGCCCACAGCCACGCCTTCCACCGGGCCCTGCGCTCCACCGTCCAGGTCGGCTCGGGCACCTTCTGGACCTGGCGCGAGGTCATGTACCGAGTGGCGGACCGGCTGACCCCGGACACCTACCACGCCCTCGCCCGCGCGGTGTACGCCGAGATGGCGCTGGCCGGGATCACGGCCGTCGGCGAGTTCCAATATGTGCACCACGCCCCCGGCGGCACCCCGTACGCCGACCCGAACGCCATGGGTGAGGCGCTGATCGAGGCCGCCGCCGAGGCGGGCATCCGGATCACCCTCCTCGACACGGCCTACCTCTCGGCCGGCTTCGGCAAGGCCCCCGACCACCACCAGCTCCGCTTCTCCGACGGCACGGCCGAGGCCTGGGCCGAACGCTGTTCAGTTCTCAAGGACCGGGATCACGCGCGGATCGGTGCGGCCGTGCACTCCGTACGCGCCGTGCCGGCGCGACAGTTGGCGACGGTCGCGCGATGGGCCGGGGAACGGCGGGCCCCGCTCCATGTGCACCTGTCGGAGCAGACGGCGGAGAACGACGCCTGCCACGCGGCACACGGGTGCACCCCCACCCGGCTCCTCGCCGACCACGGTGTGCTGGGCCCCCGCACGACCGGCGTCCACAACACCCACCTCACCGACGAGGACATCGCCCTCATCGGCGGCAGCGGCACCGGCACCTGTATGTGCCCCACCACCGAACGGGACCTCGCGGACGGCATCGGACCCGCCGTCGCCCTGCAACGGGCGGGCTCCCCGCTCTCGCTGGGCTCCGACAGCCACGCCGTCGTCGACCTGCTCGAAGAGGCGCGGGCGATGGAGCTGAACGAGCGGCTGCGCACCCGCACGCGCGGACACTGGACGGCGGCGGCCCTGCTGCGGGCTGCCTCCGCCGACGGTCACGCGGCGATCGGCTGGGACGACGCCGGCGCCCTGGAGACGGGGGCGCTCGCCGACTTCACGACGATCGCACTCGACTCCGTCAGGACAGCCGGGCCGCTTCCACGGCTCGGCGCGGAGACGGCTGTATTCGCCGCGTCGGCAGCAGACGTGTCGCACACGGTGGTGGGAGGTCGGCACGTCGTACGGGACGGGGCGCACGCGCTCGTACCGGATGTGCCGAAAGCTCTCGCGGACGCCGTCGCAGCACTGCGCGGATGACCCGCGCCGGACCAGCCGTGCGCCCGGCCTCCGACCCCGACCCCGACCCCGACCCCGATCCCGATCCAGACCCAGATCTCGATCCCGAACCGACCGCCGACCAGGCAACCAAGGACGCCATGAGCAGCCCGACGACCGACAGCCCCGCCCACTCGGCGAGCACCGCCAGCACGCTCATCACCAACATCGCTGCCCTGGTCACCAACGACCCCTCCCTCGGATGGGGGTCCCCCCGCTCGAGTAAATTCGAGAGTGGGGGAGGATCCCCCCTCGGACTGATCCAGGACGCAGCCGTCGTCATCGACGGTGAACGCATCGCGTGGACCGGTGATCAAAGCAAAGCACCCGCCACTGACAATCGGGTCGACGCCGGTGGGCGGGCGGTGATCCCGGGCTTCGTGGACTCCCACTCCCACCTCGTCTTCGCGGGCGACCGGACCGCCGAGTTCAACGCCCGTATGTCCGGCCGCGCGTACAGCGCGGGCGGCATCCGTACGACCGTCGCCGCCACCCGAGCCGCCTCCGACGAGGAACTGGAGGCCAATCTCACCCGTTACCTCCGCGAGGCCCTACGGCAGGGCACGACCACCTTCGAGACCAAGTCGGGCTACGGCCTGACCGTCGAGGACGAGGCACGGGCGCTGCGCATCGCCGCCCGGCACACGGACGAGGTGACGTACCTCGGCGCCCACATCGTCTCCCCCGACCACGCCGAGGACCCCGCCGCCTACGTGGCTCTGGTCACCGGCGAGATGCTCGACGCCTGCGCCCCGTACGCCCGTTGGATCGACGTCTTCTGCGAGAAGGGTGCCTTCGACGGGGAGCAGGCCCGCGCGATCCTCACGGCCGGCAAGGCCAGGGGCCTGCACCCGCGCATCCACGCCAACCAGCTCTCCCACGGCCCCGGCGTCCAACTCGCCGTGGAACTGGACGCGGCGAGCGCGGACCACTGCACCCACCTCACCGACGCCGACGTGGACGCCCTCGCCAACAGCCGTACGGTCGCCACGCTCCTCCCCGGCGCCGAGTTCTCCACCCGCGCCGAGTGGCCGGACGCCCGGCGCCTCCTCGACGCGGGCGTCACCGTCGCCCTCTCCACGGACTGCAACCCGGGGTCGTCGTTCACCTCGTCCGTCCCCTTCTGTGTCGCGCTCGCCGTGCGGGACATGGGGATGACGCCGGACGAGGCCCTCTGGTCGGCGACGGCCGGGGGCGCGCGGGCGCTCCGCCGCGACGACATCGGCCGCCTCACGCCCGGCGCGTACGCCGACCTCGCGCTGCTGGACGCGCCCAGCCACGTCCACCTCGCCTACCGGCCGGGGGTACCCCTGGTCATGGGCGTATGGCGCAGGGGCGCACGCGTGGCGTGACCGGTATGACCGGCAGGACCGGCGAGGCAGGCGCGGTGGCGGGGCAGGCACGGTGGCGGGGCAGCACGGGCGGTGCCCGCTGTCAGTTGTGGACCGGCCCGGCACCCGCGCGCCATCGTTGTCCGTCGCGCCCGGACACCTCGGCGAAGGCGACGGAGCCGAGCGCGTCCGGGGTGACGGCGTGCCCCGGTGCGACCGCCGGGCGGATCATCCCCCGGGAGTCGACATCGAAGCGCAGGTTGTCGCCGTTGTCCCCGTCGAGCGAGTCGCAGTCCCAGACGCCCACACCGTCGTCGGTCGCCCCCCGGCTGTCGAGGCACAGGTCGGGATCGGCGAACGACTGGAGGGCGTCCCGGTGGGAGTCGACGCGCCAGCGCTGGGTGGCGCGCGAGGAGCAGGTGGCCGTGACGACGTCGGTGCCCTTCACCAACTCGCCCCGGATGTCCAGGCACAGGCCCGACGCGACGTTCACCACCTGGGTGTAGGCACCGTTCAGCGGGGGCCCGTACGGCAGCGACGGCTTCGGGGGACCCGACGTCGACGGACTCGGGCTCGGGCTCTTCGTCGGCTGCTCCTCCTCAGGAGGCTGCGAGGGGCTCGCGGTCTCCGAGGGGGTCGGGGACGGCGTCGGGTTCGGCGGAACGGTCGGGGTCACCGCGCCGGAGGGAGGTACGGCGGGCGTACCTCCGGAGCCCGCCTCGTCGTCGGACGAGCCGCCCGAGCCCGAGAACACGAGGAACGCCAACAGCGGCGCCAACGCCACGCCCAGCGCCACCGAGGTCAGCGCGACCCGGCGCGACGACGACCACTTGGCCCCCGACGCCCCGGCCTCGCCCTTCCCACCAGCCAGGCGCGAGGACCGGCTCCGGCCCACGCCTCGGGCCCCACGGTCGCGCACTCCTCCAGCCCCCGCACCGACGACGCCCGCATCGAACCCCGGCCCGCCGCCGATCCCGGCAGCCGCCCCGGCCACATCCGACACCCCGGCCCTGCCCGTTCGCCCTGCGGGGCCTGCCGGGTCGGCCCCGGAACCGGCCGAGTCGCCGACGCGCGCGTCGGAGTCGGATCCGGTCCCGTCCCACGGGTCGGCCCATGCCTCCGCGCCGCTCCCCGCGACGCCTTGGTCGGCGGCGCCGGGGCCCGCCCATGGCTCCGCTCCGGTCGGCATCCGGGCCCGGTCGTCGGCGCCGGACCCGAGCCACGCCCCGGCCCCGGCGCCGACGACCGGGCCCGGATGCCTTGCTCTTATTACAAACTCCACGGCCCCGAGCCAGGCCGAAAACCACTATGCACGCTACTGCTTTAGACACAAAAACCAACGTCGACAACAAGAGCATACAACCGAATGAGGACACAAT
>NZ_JARGEE010000383.1:0-8630 GCF_033794485.1 Streptomyces sp. MB09-02B | reverse complement strand
GGCGTGCCGGGTCCATGGCTCTTCGGTGTCGTCGTCGGGCCGGGCGTGGAGGGTGAACGGGCGGGCGTGGAGGGTGAACGGTCGTCGTCCGTCGGCGTCCTCGGCGTCGAGGGTCAGTTGGAGGGCGACGCCGCCCACGGTGGGCAGCACGAGGGGCGCGTGGATGACGAGTTCGTCGAGCTGGTCGCAGCCGGCGTGCCCGCCGGCGTGCAGGGCCAGGTCGACGAGGGCGGTGCCGGGCAGGACCGGCCTGCCGCCCAGCGCGTGTTCCGTCAGCCAGGGGTGGTCGGTGACGTCGAGTCGGCCGGTGAAGAGCAGTCCGCCGGAACCGGGCAGGGCGGTGACGGCCCCGAGCAGGGGGTGCCCCGCCGTGCTCAGGCCGACGGACGCCGCCTCCCGGCCGGCGCGGGCACCGCCGCCGAGCACGCGCAGCCAGTACCGCTGGTGCTGGAAGGCGTAGGTGGGCAGGGGGACGGTGCGGGCGTCGCCTCCCGCGAAGTAGGCCTGCCAGTCGACGGGCGTGCCGCCGACGGCGAGCCGGGCGAGGGCGGTGACGAGCGCGTCGGCCTCGCCGCGGTCGCCGTCGCGCAGACCGGCCAGGCAGGTCACGGTCTCCCGGGTGTGGTCGGCGGCGGTCGCGGCGGCCATCGCGGTCAGCGCGCCGCCGGGGCCGGCCTCCAGGAAGGTGCGCACGCCCCGGTCGAGCAGGGTGCGCACCCCGTCGGCGAACCGGACGGTGTCCCGGACGTGCCGCACCCAGTAGGTGGGGGCGCGCAGGTCGCGGACCGCGGCGGGCGCGCCCGTGACGTTGGAGACGACGGGCAGGGTCGGCTCGTGGAAGTCGACCTGGGCCAGGACGGCGGCGAAGTCCGCGAGCATGGGCTCCATGAGCGGGGAGTGAAAGGCGTGGCTGACGGTGAGCACCCTGGTGCGGTAGCCGCGCCCGACGAACTCCGCCGCGGCGTCCAGGACGGCGTTCTCCGGGCCGGACACGACCGTCGAGGTGGGGCCGTTGACGGCGGCGATGCCGACGCTGCTGTCCGTGTGGGCGGCGAGCACGGCCACGACCTCGCTCTCGTCGGCCTCGACCGCGAGCATCGTGCCGCCGGACGGCAGCGCCTGCATCAGACGCCCGCGGGCGGCGACCACCCGGCACGCGTCGGGCAGGGACCAGACGCCCGCGACGTGGGCGGCGACGAGTTCGCCGACGGAGTGGCCGATCAGCGCGTCCGGGCGGACTCCCCAGCTCTCCAGCAGCCGGTACAGCGCCGTCTCCACGGCGAAGAGGGCCGGTTGTGTGAACTCGGTGCGGTTCAGCTCCTGCGCCCGCTCCGGGTCCGTCGCGAACACGACGTCACGCAGGGACCGGCCCAGCAGCGGGTCGAAGGCCGCGCAGATCTCGTCGAAGGCCGCCGCGAAGGCGGGGTACCGCGTGTACAGGTCACGGCCCATGCCGGGCCGTTGGGAGCCCTGGCCGGGGAGGACCAGGGCGAGCGGGCCCTCCCGTACGACGCCTCGGACGACGTCGGCTGCCGACGGTATGCCCTCGGCGAGCGACCGCAGACCGTCGAGCAGCGCGGGCGCCGTGTCGGCGACGACGGCCGCGCGGTGGGTGAGGGCACTGCGGGTCGTGGCCAGCGAGCGGGCGATGTCGAGGGGCGGGGTGCCCGGCCGTTCGCGCAGGTCGGCGAGGAGACGGGCGGCCTGGGCGCGGAGGGCGACCTCGGTGTGGCCGGAGACGAGCCAGGGGACGGCGGGCGGCGGTGGGGGCGCGGGCTCGGTGTCACCGGGCGCGGTGTCACCGGGCTCGGTTGTGCGCGGGTGGTCGGCGCCCTCGGGTGTCTCGGTGGCGGCGGGTGTCTCGGGGGTGTGCTCGGGTGCGTCGGCCGCGTGGGCGGGTGCCTCGGTGGATCGGGCGTCGGTACTCTCCGGCGGCTCCGGAGGCTCCAGCGGCTCCGGGGCGGTCCGGGGGGCGGTGCCCTCGGCTCCCGGCGGGTTCTCCGGCGGCGGCGCAGGCTCCGACGGCCGGTCCTCCGGGGCCTGTTCGAGGATGACGTGGGCGTTGGTGCCACTGATGCCGAAGGAGGACACGGCGGCCCGGCGGGGGCGGCCGGTGTCCGGCCAGGGGCGGCTGTCGGTGAGGAGGCGTACCGTGCCCGCGGACCAGTCGACCTGGCGGGTGGGCTCGTCGACGTGCAGGGTGCGGGGCAGCACCCCCTCCCCCAGCGCCAGGACGGTCTTGATGACCCCGGCGACGCCCGCCGCGTACTGGGTGTGCCCGATGTTCGACTTCACCGAGCCCAGCCACAGGGGCCGGTCCGCGTCCCGGCCCCGGCCGTAGGCCGCGAGCAGTGCCTGGGCCTCGATCGGGTCGCCGAGCCGGGTGCCGGTGCCATGGGCCTCGACCACGTCGACGTCGGAGGGTTCCAGGCCCGCGTCGGCCAACGCCGCCTGGATGACGCGCTGTTGGGAGGGCCCGTTGGGGGCGGTCAGTCCGTTGGAGGCGCCGTCCTGGTTGACCGCCGAGCCCCGGACGAGGCCCAGGACACGGTGGCCGTTGCGCCGCGCGTCGGACAGCCGTTCGAGGACGACGATGCCGACGCCCTCGCCCCAGCCGGTGCCGTCGGCGGCGTCCGCGAAGGCCTTGCAGCGGCCGTCGGGGGCGAGGCCGCCCTGGTTGGCGAACTCGGCGAAGGCCCCCGGGGTGGCCATCACGGTGACGCCGCCCGCGAGGGCGAGGTCGCACTCCCCCGCCCGCAGGGCCTGTCCCGCGAGGTGCAGGGCGACGAGGGAGGAGGAGCAGGCGGTGTCGACGGTGACCGCCGGGCCCTCCAGACCGAGGACGTAGGACACCCGGCCCGACATGACGCTGCCGGACGAGCTGGTCAGGGCGTAACCGCTCGCCAGGGAGGCGGAGTTCATCAGCAGGGCGCCGTACTCCTGGGGTGTGCCACCGACGAACACGCCGGTGCGGCTGCCGCGCAGGGAGTGTGGGTCGACACCGGTCCGTTCGAGGGCCTCCCAGGCGGTTTCCAGGAGCAGCCGCTGCTGCGGGTCCATGGAGAGGGCCTCGCGCGGGGAGATACCGAAGAACTCGGCGTCGAAGTCGCCGGCGTCGTAGAGGAAGGCCCCTTGTCCGGCGAGGGCGGTCTGCCGTCCGGGGTCGTACAGGGACAGGGCCTCCCAGCCACGGTCGGTCGGGAAGTCCGCCATCTCGTCACGGCCCTCGGCGACGAGCCGCCACAGGTCCTCGGGGCCGGTGACACCGCCGGGGTAGCGGCAGGCCATGCCGACGACGGCCAGCGGGTCGTCGTCCGCCGTCTGCCGTGCCGGCGGTGGAGCCCCACCGGCAGTGTCCGCGTCGGTGCTGGGCCACTCCGACGCGGCGCGTGAGCGCACCAACTCCAGCAGTGTGGAGCGCCGTTCGGGCTCGCGGAGCGCGGTGAGCTCGGCGCGCAGCCGCCCGGAGGCGGTGCCGTCCCCGGGGCCGTCGCTCGCGCGGTCGGTGCCCGGCCGGTCACCGCTCAGGGCACGGGCGGCCTCGGGGATCTCCTCGATCAGCGGGCGGCGGCGGGCGAGCGCGTAGACGGGGGCGAACCGTTCCCAGTCCATGTCGCTCACCGTCAGTGCGGTCTCGCCCTGCTCGACGGCCTCCCACAGGACGTCGACGGCCGACTCCGGCCGCATCGGCCGGACCCCCATGCGCTCCAGCTGTCCGGCGAGTTCGGGGAAGCTGTCCAGCATGCCGCCGTCGGCCCAGCCGCCCCAGGCGAGGGAGGTGGCCGTCAGTCCGCGCGACCGCCGCTCGTACGCGAGGCCGTCGAGGTAGGCGTTGGCCGCCGCGTACGTGCCGTTGCCCGCGCTGCCCCACACGGCCGCGCCGGACGAGAACAGCACGAACGCGTCCAGATCCAGCCCGGCCGTCAGCTCGTCCAGATGCCGCGCGCCCCGCATCTTCGCCGCCGTGCCGTCGGCGAACTCCCGCGGCTCGATGTCGCGCACCGGCCCGTAGCTGGTGGAGCTGGCGGTGTGCAGCACGGCGGTGAGCGGCCACGTCTCCGGTATCGCGGTCAGGACGTCCGCCAGGGCGTCGCGGTCGGCCACGTCGCACGCCGCGAACGTCACCTCCGCGCCCAGGGACCGCAGTTCCTCCGCGAGGTTCTCCGTTCCCGGTGCCGCCGCGCCGCGACGGCTGAGCAGCAGCAGGTGCTCCGCGCCCTCGGCCGCCAACCGCCGGGCGAGGTGGGCGGCGATCCCGCCGGTGCCGCCCGTGATCAGTACGGTGCCGCGCGGTTTCCACGGCCGGGCGGGGCCGCGGTCGGTGAGGGGGGCGCGCACCAGCCGTCGGGCGTAGACGGCGGACCCGCGGATCGCGAGCTGGTCCTCGTCCCGCGCCGACCCCGTGAGCAGGGCGGCCAGCAGGGCGGGGGTGCTCTCGCTCCAGGTGCCGGGCAGGTCGATCAGCCCGCCCCACCGGTCGGGCTGCTCCAGGCCGACGACCTGGCCGAGTCCCCACAGCTGTGTCGCGGCCCCGCGAACGGCATCGCTCGTGGCGACGGCGGCACCGCCCCGCGTGAGCCACCACAGCGGCGCGCGCACGCCGGTGGCGTGGAGACGGCGTACGAGGGCGAGGGCGGCGTCGGCGGAGTCCAGGAGGGACACGACGCCCGTGTACGTGCCCTCGACGGGGTTCAAGGGGCTGACAGGGCTGACAGGGCTGACAGGGCTGACAGGGATCGTGGCGGTCTCCACCTCGGCGCCGGTGGTGCGCAGCGCCTCGGCCACGTCGCCCCAGCCTCCCCCGCCTCCCGCGCCTCCCCCATCTCCCCCGTCGCCGCCGGAGACCACCAGCCATCGGCCCGACAGCGGGGTGGCCGCGGCCGGGTTGATCCGCCGCCAGGCCACCCGGTACCGCCAGGCGTCGACGGGCCGGCCGGCCGTGGCCCCGGTGGGGGTGGGCGGCTCCGCCCAGAACCGCTGGTGCTGGAAGGCGTATGTGGGCAGGTCGACGTTCCGGGCGCCGGTTCCGGCGAAGCAGGACGGCCAGTCGACGGGCGCGCCGCACACGTACGCCTCGCCCAGGGAGAGCAGCATGCGGAGCGGGCCGCCCTCGCCCCGACGGAGTGTGCCGGTGACGGCGGCCTTGCGTTCGGCGGCCTCGGCCGTGTCCTGGACCGCGCCCGTCAGCACGGCGTGCGGGCTGACCTCCACGAAGAGGCTGTGGCCCTGCTCCAGCAGGGCGCGTGTGGTCTCCTCGAACCGCACCGGCTGCCGGAGGTTGCGGAACCAGTACGCGCCGTCGAGCCCGTCGGTGTGCAGGCGGCCGCCCGTGACGCAGGAGTAGAACGCCACCCGCGAGGACGCCGGTGTCACCGGGCTCAGCAGGTCCGCCAACTCCGCGCGGATCTCGTCCACATGGGAGGAGTGCGAGGCGTAGTCCACCGCGATACGGCGCGCCCGTACCCCGGTCTCCCCGGCCCAGGTGAGCAGTTCGTCCAGGGCCTCGGTGTCACCCGCGACCACGACGGAGGACGGACCGTTGACCGCCGCGAGATCGATCCGCCCGTCCCAGCGTGCGAGCGCCTCGCGGGTCTCGTCGGCGGGGAGTTGGACGGAGACCATGCCGCCGCGGCCGGAGAGCGCGAGGATCGCCCGCGAGCGCAGTGCCACCACCCGGGCACCGTCCTCCAGGGACAGCGCCCCGGCTACGACCGCCGCGGCGATCTCCCCCTGCGAGTGACCGACGACCGCCGCCGGCTCCACCCCGTACGACCGCCACACCTCCGCCAGCGACACCATGACCGCCCACAACACGGGCTGCACCACATCGACCCGCGCCAACTCAGCACCCTCGGTGAGGACTTCGGTCAGCGACCAGTCCACGAACGCCGACAGTGCCCGCTCGCACTCCGCCATCCGCTCCGCGAACACCGGCGAGGTGTCCAACAGTTCGACCGCCATACCGGGCCACTGCGAACCCTGCCCCGGGAACACGAAGACGGTCTTGGCCTTCGTGCCCTCGCCGATCACCAGGCCCGGCGCGTCGTCGCCGTCGGCCAGGGCCCGCAGCCGGGCCGTGAGGCCGTCGCGGGAGTCGGCGAGGACGACGGCGCGGTGGGCGAGGGCGGCGCGGGTGGTGGCGAGGGAGTGTCCGATGTCGGCGGCCGTGTCGCCGGGGTGCCCGGCCAGGTGGTCCAGGAGGCGGTGGGCCTGGCCTCGCAGGGCGGCGGCGGTGGCGGCGGACAGCATCCAGGGCAACGGGCCGGTGACGGGCTCACACCCCGGCTCACCGTCGATTTTCGGCGCGCCCTCGGGGTCGGCCCGCTGCGCGGGGTCGTCCGGGGCGGTCCCGGAGGCCGTGTCGGGCTCCGGGGCCTGTTCCAGGAGTACGTGCACATTGGTGCCGCTGATCCCGAACGACGACACGCCAGCCCGCCTCGGGCGGCCCGCGTCCGGCCACTCCCGGGCCTCCGTCAGCAGTTCCACGGCGCCCGCCGACCAGTCGACCTCCCTGGACGGCTCGTCCACGTGCAGGGTCCTCGGCAGCACCCCGTGCCGCAGCGCCAGCACCGTCTTGATCACACCGGCGACACCGGACACCGCCTGCGTGTGCCCGATGTTCGACTTCAACGACCCGACGAACAGAGGTCGTTCACGGTTCTGGCCGTACGCCGCCAGCAGGGCCTGCGCCTCGATCGGATCACCGAGACGGGTGCCCGTGCCGTGGGCCTCCACCGCGTCCACGTCGGAGGGTGTCAGGCCCGCGTTCGTCAACGCCTGCCGGATCACCCGCTGTTGGGCGGGGCCGTTGGGTGCGCTCAGCCCGTTCGAGGCACCGTCCTGGTTGGCCGCCGAGCCCCGCAGCACGGCCAGCACGGGATGTCCGTTGCGCCGGGCGTCGGAGAGGCGTTCGAGGAGGACCACTGCGGCGCCCTCGCCCCAGCCGATGCCGTCGGCGGCGTTCGCGAAGGCCTTGCAGCGGCCGTCGGCGGAGAGGCCGCGCTGGCGGGCGAAGATGACGAAGCCCGCCGGGGTCGCGAGGATGCCGACCCCGGCGGCCAGGGCCAGGGAGCAGTCGCCCTGGCGCAGCGACTGGGCCGCGAGGTGCAGGGCGACGAGCGAGGAGGAGCAGGCGGTGTCGACGGTGACCGCCGGGCCCTGGAGGCCCAGGGAGTACGAGACCCGGCCCGACATCACGCTGCCGGTGCCGCCGGTGATGGCGTAGCCCTGGTCCTCGACGGAGTCCATCAGCAGGGCGCCGTAGCCGGTGGGCAGGCCGCCGACGAACACTCCGGTACGGCTGCCGCGCAGGGACAGCGGGTCGATCCGGGCTCGTTCGACCGCCTCCCAGGACGTCTCCAGGAGCAGGCGCTGCTGCGGGTCCATCGCCAGCGCCTCGCGCGGGGAGATCCCGAACAGTGCGGGGTCGAAGTCACCGGCGTCGTGGAGGAACGCGCCGTCCCGTGTGTAGGTCTTGCCCGGCTTGTCGGGGTCGGGGTCGTAGAGGTCGTCGAGGTCCCAGCCCCGGTCGGTGGGGAGGCCGCCGACGGTGTCCACCTCGTCGGTCACGAGCTGCCACAGCTTCTCGGGCGAATCGGCGCCGCCGGGCAGGCGGCAGGCCATGCCGATGACGGCCAGGGGTTCGCGCCCCTTGTCCTGGGACTCGCGCAGCCGGTCACGGGTCTGCTGCAACTCCGCGGTGACCCGCCGCAGATAGGTGCGGAGCTTGTCCTCGGTCATGGTCGACTCCAGATCGGTGTGAGGGGGCGCGGCTGGACCTGGCGGTCGGGGTGGGCCTCAGCCGACGCCCAGGTCACGGTCGATGAGGTCGAAGATCTCGTCGTCGGTGGCGGATTCCAGGACGTCGGCCGTGGGCGCCGCCCCGTCCTGGTCCGTGGCGTCGAGCCGGGCGGCCAGGTCACGCAGCCGTCGCGCGATGTCGGCGCGGGCGTCGGGGTCCAGGTGGGGTGTGGACGTCGCCGGGACGAGGGCCTGTTCCACACGGTCCAGTTCCCGCTGGACGCGCAGGGCGTCCGGCGGGCCGTCCGGGGCGTCCCCGAGCAGGTCCTCGCGGAGGAGCGCGGCGAGGGCGGTGGGGGTGGGGTGGTCGAAGACGAGGGTGGCCGGCAGCCGCAGACCGGTGGCCGCGTTGAGGCGGTTCCGGAGTTCGGTGGCCGTGAGCGAGTCGAAGCCGAGGTCCTTGAACGGCCGGTCGGGGGTGAGGGCCTCGGGCGAGGCGTGGCCCAGTACGGCGGCGGCGTGCTCGCGCACCAACTCGACCAGCGTGTCGTGCCGTTCGAGGTCGGTGAGCCCGGTGAGGCGCTCCCGCAGCCGGACACCCGTGCCCGTGTCGCCCGCCGGCTCGTCACCGGCCGGGCCCGTGCCGCTCAGGGCACGGGCGGCCTCGGGGATCTCCTCGATCAGCGGGCGGCGGCGGGCGAGCGCGTAGACGGGGGCGAACCGCGCCCAGTCCATGTCGCTGACGGTGAGCGTCGTCTCGCCGTGGCCGACGGCCTCCCACATGACGTCGATCGCCAGCTCCGGCTGCATCTGGCGCAGCCCCGTCCGCTCCAGCTGTCCCGCGACGGCCTCGCCCACGAGCGGCGCTCGCGCGGCCTGACAGCCACCTC
>NZ_JARGEE010000382.1:0-8662 GCF_033794485.1 Streptomyces sp. MB09-02B | reverse complement strand
CGCCTATCTCGACGGCCCCCGCGAACTGGCCGCCACCACCGGCTACGTCGCCAAACCCCTCCTCGGCCGCGAAGGCGCCGGTGTCACCCTCCACACCCCCGACACCGCCTTCGCGCTCCGCGAAGAACCCTGCTGCTACCAGGAGTTGTCCCCCCTGCCCACCTTCGACGACAACCACGTGGTCCTCGGCGCCTGGGTCGTCGAGAACGAGTCCGCGGGCCTCGGAATCCGCGAGTCCTCGGGCCTGGTCACGGACGAGTACGCCCGCTTCCTCCCGCACGTGATCCTCTGACACGCGCCCCCTCCTCCCGTCGTTCGAATGGTGGACGTCCCGGCCCGCCGCTCCCGCCCGCCCGATAGGGTGAGCGGTGGGTCGTGACTGGCGCGCTGGGATGGGACGGACCATCGGGGAGCGGCCCGGGGAAGATGAGTGCCGTGCGCCTGGGCCGTACCGTGAACGCTGAACGCAACGTCCGGAGGTCCCCATGTCAGCCGAGCCCCTCTCCCACGAGTCCACCGCCTTCCGTGCCGCCCTCGATGTGATCCGCGCCGTCGAGCCGCGGGTGGCCGACGCCATCGGCCAGGAGGTCACCGACCAGCGCGAGATGCTCAAGCTGATCGCCTCCGAGAACTACGCCTCCCCGGCCACCCTCCTGGCCATGGGCAACTGGTTCAGCGACAAGTACGCCGAGGGCACCGTCGGCCGCCGCTTCTACGCCGGCTGCCGCAACGTCGACACCGTCGAGTCCCTTGCCGCCGAACACGCCAAGGAGCTCTTCGGCGCCCGCCACGCCTACGTCCAGCCGCACTCCGGTATCGACGCCAACCTGGTCGCCTTCTGGTCCGTCCTCGCCGACCGGGTCGAGGTCCCCTTCCTGGAGAAGTCCGGCGCCCGCCAGGTCAACGACCTCTCCGACGCCGACTGGGCCGAGCTCCGCCAGGCCTTCGGCAACCAGCGCATGCTCGGCATGTCCCTGGACGCCGGCGGCCACCTCACCCACGGTTTCCGCCCGAACATCTCCGGCAAGATGTTCGACCAGCGCTCCTACGGCACCGACCCCGCCACCGGCCTCATCGACTACGGGGCCCTGCGCACCTCCGCCCGTGACTTCAAGCCGCTGATCATCGTCGCCGGTTACTCCGCCTACCCCCGTCTGGTGAATTTCCGGATCATGCGCGAGATCGCCGACGAGGTCGGCGCCACGCTCATGGTGGACATGGCGCACTTCGCCGGCCTCGTCGCCGGCAAGGTCCTCACCGGCGACTTCGACCCCGTACCGCACGCCCAGATCGTCACCACGACCACCCACAAGTCGCTGCGCGGCCCGCGCGGCGGCATGGTCCTGTGCGACGACTCCCTCAAGGACCAGGTCGACCGAGGCTGCCCGATGGTCCTCGGCGGCCCGCTCCCGCACGTCATGGCCGCCAAGGCAGTCGCCCTCGCCGAGGCCCGTCAGCCCGCCTTCCAGGACTACGCCCAGCGCATCGTCGACAACTCCCGAGCGCTGGCGGAAGGCCTGATGCGCCGGGGCGCCACCCTCGTGACCGGCGGCACCGACAACCACCTCAACCTGATCGACGTCGCCACCTCCTACGGTCTCACCGGCCGTCAGGCCGAGGCCGCGCTGCTCGACTCCGGCATCGTCACCAACCGCAACGCCATCCCGGCCGACCCGAACGGCGCCTGGTACACCTCCGGCATCCGGATCGGCACGCCCGCCCTGACCACGCGTGGGCTGGGCACCGCCGAGATGGACGAGGTCGCCGGCCTCATCGACCGTGTCCTCACCACCACCGAGTCCGGCACCACCAAGTCCGGCGCCCCCTCCAAGGCCCAGCACGTCCTCGACGCGAAGGTCGCCGACGAGATCTCCCGCCGCGCCACCGACCTCGTCGCCGGCTTCCCGCTGTACCCGGAGATCGACCTCGGCTGAACCGGCCGACCTGCTGCCGGCCTTCTGACCGCGTACGGACCGTCGTCGCTCAGGCGTCCAGCAGCTCCTGACGGGGCTCCCGCGGCGGCCCGGACCCGTTCCGGGCCGCCGCGCGGCGTAGGAGGAGCATGGCGCCGCCCGAGCCAGCGAGCAGGCCCAGCGCCAGGGCGGGTATCGCCCAGTGCGCGTGGTCGGTCAGGCCGGGTACGTCAGCCGCTGCCCCGGCGTCGACAGCCGCCCCGGCGGTACCGGCCGCGGTCCCTCCTGCCGTGTCGCTCGAAGACGGTTCGTCCCGCGCCAGGGCGTCGGAGGCAGGATCACCCGGGGACGCGCCCAGGATCCCCAGGCCGGTGAGCAGCTTCCGCAGCTGGTCCGGCTGCTTCGCCCGGTGCCAGACGCCGGCGCCCGGAGCGCCGAGGACCTCCTCACCGGTGCCGAGCGTCGTGTGGATCCAGATGTCCTTGGTGTCGGGCGCGGCCGTGTAGACGCGGTCCAGCCGCCATGGCGTCACGTCGTGGATCATCCACGTCACGCTGACCATGTCGCTGATCCGCTCTCCCCATATCTCCTCCCGCCCCCACTCCGGTGCCTTCTCGCGGCTCCGGTCGAGCGCGCTGCCCGCGGGGGCGAGGAGCTTCTCCAGATCGCCATACTCCTCCTGTGTGCCGTACAGCGATGCCGTCCGCTGGCTGGTCGGGGAGACCAGCAGCACACTGGTCGGTCCGCCCGCCGCCGAGGGCGGAGCCCCCAGCAGCACCAGGGCCACCGCCGTCAGTAACCCGCGCACCATCGCCAACCCGCCCACCATCGCCGTCAGTTGTCGCAGTCCACGCATCCGACACCTCCGATCGATCCCGGTGCGGCCCTCCCGCACTCGCGGTGTCATTCCTGGTACACCGCTCGGACGGCCGGGGTTCCCACCCGGGCGGGACCGATCAGTCCAACGAGTCCGCGATCTCCCGCGCCCGCGCCTTCGACTGCACGCCCTCCAGCCGCAGCGTGAACGCGTCGTCGTGGACCCACAGCAGGGTGGGCCCCGCCGTGCGCTCGGAGCGGGTGAGGCGGGTGCCGTCCTCGGAGGTCATCCAGAAGCGCAGCAGGTGCGGCTCGGGGAACCACAGCGCGTCGTGCGCGCTCTCCCGCAGCCCGACCCACTCGACGGCCTGCTCACCCGCCACGGTCTTGCCGTACTCGGGCGCCAGCCGGGACGCGTACTCGTCGAGCCGGACGGTCCCGCCCCGCTCCTCCCAGCAGAGGGTGATCACGAAGCGGTCCTTCGGCGCACGCGTCACGGACACCGCGTCCGGAGCGCCCAGCGCGCCCGGCACGAGCGGAGCGAACCCCGCCCGCCGCCCGGCCTCGGCCAGCGGGACCGGCTCCGGGCAGCCGGGCACCCGGGCACCCGGCGAAGGCGTCGCCGACGGGTCGTACCGCACCTCGACCCCGCCGAACCGGAACCAGTCGGCCACCGCCGCCCGCACCGGAGGCGTGAGGACGAGGGCCGTGAGCAGCCCGCACAGCGCGGCGATCAGCGCGCGCCACCGCGTCCGGGCCCACCGGCGCACCGCCCGCAGCCGCTCCCCGGCCCCCGGTGGCTCGGCCACCGGCGTCGGCACCCGCTCGGCGAGTATCTGCTGGAGCACGCGCTCGACCATGGTCTCGTCGCCGTCGCTCCCCGGCCGGTCCAGCGCCCGCCCGAGTGCCCGCAGCTCCACGGGCAACCGGGCGTCGCACACATCACCCTCCGTGTCCCCACCGTCCCTCGACCGCCCTCGGCCCCGCACCTCGGCACGACGCCGCACCTCGTCCCGTCCCCGGTCCTCGTCCCGTCCCCGGTCCTCGCCCGGTCCGCGCTCCTCACCGCCGCCCGGCTCACGCACGCCCCTCACCCCCTCTCCCTTTCCGGCCCAGCGGTTCGCCCGGCTCGAATTCCGGCAGGAGGCGGCCCAGCTTGCGCAGTGCACGGCTCAGACGGGACTTCACCGTGCCCCGGGGCCAGCCCAGGGCGGCCGCGGTCTCCGGCTCGTCCATCTCCAGCAGATAGCGGTAGGTGACGACCAGCCGGTGTTCCTCGCTCAGCTGCTCCAGGGCGCCCAGGAGCGCGACGCGCCGCTCTATCTCCAGCGCGGCGACCGCCGGGTCGGCCGAGGGCGGTATCAGCGGCTCGGCCTCCACGAAGGCGGCCTCCCGGTCGGCCAGCGACCGCTGGCGCCCCGCTGTCCGCACTGTGTTCCTCGTCTCATTGGCCACGATCGACAGAAGCCACGGCCGGAACGCGGCGCCGTCCCGAAAGCGGCCCAGTGAGCAGTAGGCCTTGAAGAAGGCCTGCTGCACCACGTCCTCCGCGTCCGAACCGGCTCCGAGTGCCCGCGCCGCCCGCAGCGCGATGCCCGTGTGGGCGCGCACCAGCTCCGCATAGGCCTCCGGCTCCCCGGCGCGTACGCGTGCGATCACCGCGGCCTCATCGACGATGCGGCCCCCCTCCCGCGTTCTCACAACATGGGTACACCGCCCGGACCCCATCGGTTCCCACCCGTGTCACATCTGTTTCCGGTCGGTTCCGGAACGGCCCCCGATACCTGAGAGAATGGTGAGCATGGCCTCTGACCGACCCCGCGTGCTCTCCGGCATCCAGCCCACCGCCGGCTCGTTCCACCTCGGCAACTACCTCGGCGCCGTCCGCCAGTGGGTGGCCCTGCAGGAGTCCCACGACGCGTTCTACATGGTCGTCGACCTGCACGCGATCACCGTGGCGCAGGACCCCGCGGACCTGCGTGCCAACACCCGGCTCGCCGCCGCGCAGCTGCTCGCCGCCGGGCTCGACCCGGAGCACTGCACGCTCTTCGTCCAGAGCCACGTCCCCGAGCACGCGCAGCTCGGCTGGGTCATGAACTGCCTGACCGGCTTCGGCGAGGCGTCCCGCATGACCCAGTTCAAGGACAAGTCCGCCAAGCAGGGTGCCGACCGCGCGAGCGTCGGCCTCTTCACGTACCCGATCCTCCAGGTCGCGGACATCCTGCTCTACCAGGCGAACGAGGTGCCGGTCGGCGAGGACCAGCGCCAGCACATCGAGCTCACCCGTGACCTCGCCGAGCGCTTCAACGGCCGCTTCGGCGAGACCTTCACGATCCCGAAGCCGTACATCCTGAAGGAGACGGCGAAGATCTACGACCTCCAGGACCCCGCGATCAAGATGAGCAAGTCGGCGTCGACCCCGAAGGGGTTGATCAACCTGCTCGACGATCCGAAGGTCACCGCCAAGAAGGTCAAGAGCGCGGTCACCGACACCGACACGGTGATCCGCTTCGACCCCGCGGAGAAGCCGGGCGTCAGCAACCTGCTGGGCATCTACTCGACCCTCACGGGGGCGGGTGTCGCGGAACTGGAGCAGAAGTACGTCGGCAAGGGCTACGGTGCGCTCAAGACGGACCTCGCCGAGGTCATGGTCGAGTTCGTGACACCGTTCCGGGAGCGCACCCAGCAGTATCTGGACGACCCGGAGACGCTCGACTCGATCCTGGCCAAGGGGGCCGAGAAGGCGCGCGCGGTCGCGGCGGAGACGCTCGCCCAGGCGTACGACGCGGTGGGCTTCCTGCCCGCCAAGCACTGAGCCGCACCACCTCTGCCCCCGAGCGCCTGCCGCACCACCGGTCGCACCACCGACAGCGCCGCACATCACTCCCGCTGCGCCTGCCCGGAGGGCCGCTGTGGCCGTACAGTCGATAGCCGGTACGACTGACAGCGGTACGACCGACAGTCGGTACGGCCGGGTAGTCGGTACGACACCGGCGGCCGGTACGACACCGGCGGCCGGTACGACGGACCGCGGCTGACAAGGACTACGACAACTCGCATGACACGACGACAGGAGACGACGTGGGGACCGTAACGATCGGTGTGTCGATCGCGGTCCCGGAGCCCCACGGCAGCCAGCTCCAGGAGCGGCGCACGGGCTTCGGCGACGCCGCGGCTCACGGCATCCCCACGCACGTCACGCTGCTGCCGCCCACCGAGGTCGAGGCCACCGACCTCCCGGCGATCGAGGCGCACCTCCGCGAGGTGGCGGCGGCCGGGCGGCCCTTCCCGATGAGGCTGTCCGGCACGGGCACCTTCCGCCCGCTGTCGCCCGTCGTGTACGTGCGGGTCGTCGAGGGGGCCGAGGCCTGCACCTGGTTGCAGAAGCAGGTGCGGGACGCGTCGGGGCCGGTGGCACGCGAGTTGAACTTCCCGTACCACCCGCACGTCACCGTGGCGCACGGTATCGCCGAGGAGGCGATGGACCGGGCGTTCGAGGAACTCGCCGGGTACGAGGCCGAGTGGCCCTGCACCGGCTTCGCGCTCTACGAGCAGGGGTCCGACGGGGTCTGGCGCAAGCTGCGGGAGTTCGCGTTCGGTGGGTCCGTCGTGCCGCCGCAGGCGGGGGCGCCGGTGGGGGACACGACGCTTCCCGCGCGGTGACCGGGAGCGCCGCTGGGTGGGGCGGATCGCTCCGGGAGGGGTGGTCCAGCGGTCCTCGCGGCTGCGGGTGGGTGGGGGTTGTTCGAGCAGTTCCCCGTGTTCCCGAGAAGCGAGACTCGGCTCTTCTAGAGCGGCAGGCGGCGGAAGACCGCCCTCGGCAGGTGCCTCAGGGCCGCCATCACCAGGCGTAGCGAACCCGGGACCCAGACCGTCTCCGAGCGGCGGCGCAGGCCCAGTTCGATGGCGGTCGCCACGGCCTCCGGGGTCGTGGCGAGAGGGCTCTCGGGGCGGCCCGCCGTCATGCTCGTGCGGACGGAACCGGGGCGGACGAGCATGACGTGGGCGCCGGTGCCGTGGAGCGCGTCGCCCAGGCCCTGTGTGAAGGTGTCGAGGCCGGCCTTGCTGGAGCCGTAGATGAAGTTGGAGCGGCGGGCCCGCTCGGCGGCGACGGAGGACAGGACGACCAGGGAGCCGTGGCCCTGCGCCTGGAGGGCCCGCGCGCAGACCAGGGCGGACGAGACGGCGCCCGTGTAGTTGGTCTGCGCGACGCGCGCGGCGGACACCGGGTCGCGTTCGTCGTTCGCCTGGTCGCCGAGGACGCCGAAGGCGAGGAGGACCATGTCGATGTCGCCCTCGGCGAAGACCTTGCCGAGGGCCGCCTCGTGCGAGGCGGGGTCCAGCGCGTCGAAGGTGATGGTGTGGGTCTCCGCGCCGAGGCCGCGCAGATGGACGGCCGCGTTCTCCAGATCCTGCGACGGGCGCCCAGCCAGCCACACCGTGCGGGTGCGGCGGGCGATCAGACGGCGTGCCGTGGCGAGCGCGATGTCCGACGTACCGCCGAGGATCAGCAGGGACTGGGGGGTGCCGAAGGCGTCCTTCATGACAGCTCCTGGGTGTGGGGGACACAAGGGGGGACCGCGCTCACGGCACGGAGTTCACAGGCCGAGGCGGCGGGCCAGGTCCGAGACGAAGACCCCGCCCGGGTCCAACTCCTCCCGCAGTGCGCGGAATTCGGGGAGTCTCGGGTACATCGCGGCCAGCAGCTCGGGCCGCAGGCGGGCGTCCTTCGCGAGGTAGACACGGCCGGAAGCGGCCGCGACCTCCTCGTCGAGCGAGTCCAGGAAGGCGCCGAGGCCGGGCAGGCTCGCCGGGATGTCCAGGGCGAGGGTCCAGCCGGGCATCGGGAAGGACAGCCAGCCGGGGTCGCCCTTGCCGAACCGTTTCAGGACGGCCAGGAAGGAGGGGCAGCGGCGCACCGAGATCCGGTCCACGATCCGGCGCAGGGCCTCCTCCCGGCCGTGTCCGACGACGAACTGGTACTGGACGAAGCCGGATCGGCCGTAGATCCGGTTCCAGTGCGGGACCCCGTCGAGGGGGTGGAAGAAGGTGGAGAGGCGCTGGAGTTCGTCGGTGCGGGCCCGGGGCGCCCGGCGGTACCAGAGCTCGTTGAAGAGTTCCATGGCCGTGCGGCCGAGGAGACCGTCGGGGACGAAGGAGGGGGCGGCGGGGAGGCGTGGGGTCCGGAATTCCAACGGACTGGCGGGCAGGTCCCGGTCCCTCCGGAGCCGGAACGTGTCATCGAACGGGGAGCGGCCCGTACGCGCGCGCGTGGACGCCCTCCACGACGATGCCGACGCCGGTGTCCAGAGCGACGGCCGCGGCGCCTCCAGCGCGTCCAGGGGTGCGTGGTCGCCGCGCGTGAGCACCGCCCGGCCCGTCGCGGCGCCCCTGGCCAGCAGGTCGATCCAGGCGACCGAGTAGCGGTAGTAGCGGTCGGTGGCCGTGAGGCGGGCGAGGAGGTCGTCGAGGTCGCGCGCGCGTTCGGTGTCGACGCACATCCAGGACGTCTCGACGGGGAGGAGGCGGACGGTCGCGGTGAGGATGACGCCGGTGAGGCCCATGCCGCCGGCCGTGGCGTCGAAGAGCGGGGTGCCGGGGACGACCGTGCGGATCTCGCCGTCGGCCGTGAGCAGGTCGAGGGAGAGCACATGGCGGGCGAACGACCCGGAGACATGGTGGTTCTTGCCGTGGATGTCGGCCGCGATGGCGCCGCCGACGGTCACCTGGCGGGTCCCCGGGGTCACCGGTACGAACCAGCCCAGGGGGAGCAGGACCTTCATCAGCCGGTGCAGCGAGACACCCGCGTCGCACAGCACGGTGCCGCCGTCCGCGTCGATGGCGTGGACGCGGTCGAGGCCGGTCATGTCGAGCACGGTGCCGCCCGCGGACCTACGACGAGGCCGCGGTCGGAGCGGTGCGACCCCAGCCGG
>NZ_JARGEE010000381.1:0-8669 GCF_033794485.1 Streptomyces sp. MB09-02B | reverse complement strand
CGCCCAGGCCGCCGAGGCCACCGCCGCGCCGACCAGGGCCCACAGCACGGCACGCCCGCCACCGGTGCCGGCGGGCGTGCCGTGCTGTGGGCCCTGGTCGGCGCGGCGGTGGCCTCGGCGGCCTGGGCGGGCGGGGTCTTCCTGCTCGGCAACGACGACACGGAGGCCGACCTGCGCGGATACCGGGCCACGTCGGACATCTGCCCGTCGGTGGACTACTCGTCCTTCAAGAACGAGTACCCGGAGGAGGACGACGCCCCGGTCAACAACTCCCTCAAGCACGCTGCCCTCGACCAGAGCTACTGCAGCATCTCCCTCAAGGAGTCCTCGACCTCCACCCTCTCCGACGCGTACTTCTCGGTCCAGATCGACCTGCACAAGAAGACCGACCCGGGCCCCGAGTTCACCGCCCTGTGGTCCGAGTACGACCAGCGGTACGACGACTACGAGGTCGACGAGGTCGAGGGCTTCGGGGACGAGGCGTACATCATCACCGAGGACACCAGCTCGGGCGACGACACCAGCGGCAGCCGCTCGGCGACCCTCGCGGTGCGCGACGGCTGGATGACGTACGAGATGCGCTGGAGCGCCTACGGCTCCAGCTACGACGACGTGAGCATGCCGGACGTGGACGATGTCGTCGAATGGCTCAAGGAAGACACGAACGCGACGCTGGACAACCTGCGGGAATCCAACGGCATCTAGCTGGCCGACGGGCGCAGGCGCGCAGGCGCGGAGGTGGGGAGGCGCGGGCGGCGGGCGCGGGTGGGCGCGGACGGCGGCTGCCGTGGCGTGCAGGTGGAGGCGGGACGTCTCGCGTCACCGCCTCCACTGCCTCGCGCATCCGGACCGTCGGCTCAGTCGCCCTTCGCCTTCGCGTAGTCCTTGGCCATCTGGCCGGCGAAGTCGTAGAGAACGCACTGCTCGTCGCCCACGACCCACGCGTCGTGTCCCGGCGGACACACGAAGGTGTCGCCCGGTCCGACCTCGCCCTCGCCGCCGTCGTCCATCCGGATCTGCATACGGCCCTGGACCACGTACCCGTTGTGGTGGACCTGGCAGCTCTCCGTGCCCGCGATGGGGCCGACGGACTCCGACCAGCGCCAGCCCGGCTCGAAGACGGCCACGGCGAAGTCGAGCCCGGTGAGGTGCACGGCCTCGAGGTGACCCCGAGGGAAGTCGCGCCGCTCGTCCGGCTTCTCGACCGACTTGATCTCCAGCATGACGGCTCCTTCCGTTCCGTCCCACCCCCCTCATCGTCCGCCTGTCAAGCCGGGGCCGCCAACCGGGGGGCGCTGTCCCGCCCGGGGTGCCGGGCCATCGGGAGCGTCGTGTAATGAGGGCCGGAGATCGCTTCCGTGGGAGAGACGATGCGCTCACGCCGTACCGCTGGGAAGGGCGAGGCCGAGGAGGCCGGGGGCGTGCTGCGGCGGCTCGGGGAGTGGTGCGCCCGGCACTTCGTGATCGTGATCGTCGCCTGGCTGGTCGCCCTCGCGGCCGTCCAGGTACTGAACCGGTCCTACGGCGGCGACTACTCGGACGACTTCTCCCTCCCCGGCGTGCAGTCCGAGAAGGGCCTGGACGTACTGAAGGAGCACGACCCGGCAGCCGGCGGCTACGGCAGCCAGATCGTCCTGCACGACGAGGACAAGGCCCTCACCTCGCTCGGCTCCCAGATGTCCGAGACGGTCGACGACCTGCAGAAGCTGCCGCACGTGCTGTCGGTCCAGAACCCGCTGACCACGCCCGCCACCCAGCCGTCGCAGTCGTCGGACCAGTCGCAGCAGCCGAACGTCAGCCCGCTGTCCTCCGATCAGAAGACGGCGTACATCACGATCCGCTTCGACGTGCAGCCCTCGACCCTCGGCGACGGCTATCTCGACGGGGTCGACGACTCGGTCCAGCCGCTGCGGTCCGCGGGCGCCGAGGTCGAGTACGGCGGACCGCTCGGCGAACTGGCCCGCCCCGCCGCCGACGACCGGGTGAGCGAGCTGATCGGCTTCGCGGTCGCGATCGTCGTCCTGCTGATCGGGTTCGGCAGCGTCATCGCCGCCGGACTGCCCCTGGTGACCGCGCTGCTGAGCGTCATCGGAGGCCTCGCCTGTCTGGGCCTGCTGGCCGCCGCGTTCACGTTCGCGACCGTCTCGCCGACCCTGGCGACGATGATCGGGCTCGGCGTCGGCATCGACTACGCCCTGTTCCTGATCACCCGTCACCGGCAGAACCTCATGGACGGCGACGACCCGGTGCGGGCGGCGGGCCGCGCCGCCTCGACCAGCGGTCACGCCGTCCTCGTCTCCGGCTGCACGGTGATCGTCGCCCTCGCCGGGCTGTACGCGTCCGGCGTGAGCTTCATCGGCAAGCTCGGACTCGCCGCCGCCGTGACCGTCGTCTCCGCGATCATCGGCGCGCTCACGCTGGTCCCCGCCCTGCTCGGTCTCATCGGCAGGCGCATCGACCGCTACCACGTCCGCAAGCCCGTCGCCGAGACCGGCGCGGAGGCGGGCGAGGAGATCACCGGCACCTGGCACCGCTACGCCCAGCGCGTGGAGCACCATCCGTGGCGGTTCCTGGCGGCCGGTGTCACGACCGTGGCGATCCTCGCCATCCCCGTCTTCTCCATCCAGCTCGGCCACATCGGCGACGGCGCCGACCCCACCTCCTTCACCGACCGCCGCGCCTACGACCTGATGACCGACGCCTTCGGGCCGGGCTCCAACGGTCCGCTCACGGTCGTCATCGACCAGACCTCGGTGCCGTCCTCGGACCGCCAGAGCCTGCAGAGCACCGCGCAGAAGAATCTGGACGCCGTGGAAGGGGCCTACGCGGTCACCCCGTTGACCCCCACCCAGGACGGGGACGTCCTGGTCGGCACGGTCTACTCCGAGAAGTCCCCGCAGAGCGCCGACACCACGCACCTGACCAACCGTCTGGTCGACGACACCCTCCCCGCCTCGGTCTCCGGGACCGCGGCCGAGGGGTACGTCACCGGGACCACGGCCTCGCAGGTCGACTTCCGTGACATCGTGGCGAGCCGGCTGCCCGTCATCATCGCCGTCGTCGTCGCGCTCGCCTTCCTGATCATCCTCGCCGTCTTCCGCGGCCTCCTGGTCGCGGTGAAGGCGGCGGTCCTCAACGTGCTCTCCATCGCGGCCTCGTACGGCGTCGTCGTCGCCGTCTTCCAGTGGGGCTGGGGCGGGCCCGCTCTGGGCGTCAACGGCAAGGTGCCCATCGAGAGCTACGTCCCGATGATGATGTTCGCCATCATCTTCGGCCTCAGCATGGACTACGAGATCTTCCTGCTCTCCCGCGTCCACGAGGCCTGGGCGCGCACCGGCGACGCCCGTGCCTCCGTGGCCCACGCGCTGGAGATCACGGCCCGTGTCATCACCTGCGCCGCCCTGATCATGGTCAGTGTCTTCGCCGCGTTCATCGTCAGCGACAACATCGTGGTCAAGATGCTGGGGCTGGGTCTCGCCGTCAGCGTCCTCATCGACGCCACCGTCGTCCGCCTGCTCATGGTGCCCGCGGTGATGACCCTCCTGGGCCGCCATGCCTGGTGGACCCCGCACTGGCTGGACCGGATCATGCCGCACATCGACGCGGAGGGCGACACGGCGAAGCGGCCGGTCCCGACGGGGCGGGACCGACCGCTCGGCAACTGACTCGCCTCAGCCGGAAGACAGTCGACGATGAATCAGAAGGTCAGCTTCCAGCTGTTGATGTGACCGGTGTCGAGGCTGGCCACGTCCTGCACCCGCAGCTTCCAGGTGCCGGCGGCGGTCTCCGAGGAGGCGTCCACCGTGTACGTCTCGACCACGTTGTCCGCCGAGTCGGAGGACGAGGAGTTCTTCAGCCGGTACGCGGTGCCGTCCGGGGCCACCAGGTCGACGACCAGGTCACCGCGCCAGGTGTGGACGATGTTCACGTCCACGCTGAGCGCGCTGGACGCCGCTCCGGCCCGGTTGACGTTGATCGGCGACTCCACGGTGGAGTTGTCGGGGATCTGGTAGTCGGCGGTGTTCTCGAACACCGACTGGTTCCCCTCCTCGTCCACGCGCCAGGCGAAGCCCGCGGTGCCGGTCTCGCCGGCCGCGTCCGTCACGGTGACCGTCACCGTCGAGTTGCCGGCCGTGGTCGGGGTGCCGGAGATCCGGCCCGTGGCGGCGTCGATCGACAGCCCGTCCGGCAGGCCGGCGGCCGCGTACGACAGGGCGCCGGCGTTGGTGGAGGACGCCTGGACGTCCAGCGTGACCGTCTGGCCGACCAGCGAGTACTGGGCGGCCGGCGGGACGACCGTCACGCCGTCGAGGATCCGTGCGCCGACGTTGATCGCGGCCCAGGCGTTGGCGGTGTTGTTGTAGGTCACCGAGCCGAGCCCGTACAGGTCGGCGGCGGCCTGCAGTGTGGCGGTGCGGGCGGCCGCGTAGTTGGTCGTGGACGTCATGTACGTGGTGAGCGCCCGGAACCAGATCTTCTCGGCCGCGTCCCGGCCTATCGGGGTCACCGGCAGCCCGTCGAAGGTCGGCGAGTCGTAGGAGACGCCGTTGACGACCTTCGCGCCGCTGCCTTCGGAGGCCAGGTAGTACCAGTGGTTGGCCGGGCCCGAGGAGTAGTGGACGTCCACGTTGCCGAGCGTGGAGGACCAGTAGTCGCGCGAGGAGCCGTCCCTGCTGGGCTTGTCCATGTAACGCAGCGGTGTGCCGTCGCCGTTGATGTCGATCTTCTCGCCGACCAGGTAGTCCCCGACGTCTTCGGGGTTGCCCGCGGCGAACTCGACGGCGGCGGCGAAGATGTCGGAGGTCGCCTCGTTCAACCCGCCGGACTCACCGCTGTAGACGAGGTTGGCGGTGACCGACGTCAGACCGTGCGTCATCTCGTGCGCGGCCACGTCGATCGAGGTGAGCGGGTTGGCGTTGCCCGACCCGTCGCCGTACGTCATGCAGAAGCAGGAGTCCTGCCAGAACGCGTTGACGTAGTTGTTGCCGTAGTGCACCCGGCTGTACGGTGCGACGCCGTCGTTGCGCAACCCGTTGCGGCCGTGCACGTTCTTGTAGTAGTCCCAGGTCAGCGCCGCGCCGTAGTGGGCGTCCGCGCCGGCGGTCTCCAGGTTCGCGGTGGTCCCGTCGCCCCAGATGTCGTCGGAGCCGCTGAACAGCGTGCCGGTGCCGGAGGAGCCCCGGTTCAGGTTGTACGTGCGGTGGTTGCCCCGGTCCGCGTCGGTCAGCGTGAACGACGAGCCGGACTGGCTGGTGCCGAGGGTGACCGTGCCGCTGTAGCGGGTGTTGCCCGTGCCGGTGTGCACGGCCTCGTACTCGTACAGCTTCTTCCCGGTCTGCGCGTCGGTGATGACGTGCAGCTCGCTGGGTGTGTCGTCGTGCTGGAAGCCGCTGACGACGGTCTCGTAGGCGAGGGTCGGCGTGCCCTTCGCGGCCCAGACGACCTTGCGGCTGCTGTCCGGAGCGGTCTTGGTGGACCCCTCCTCCTTCGCCGCCTTGAGCGCCTGCTTCTCGGCGGTGGCCCGGCTGACCTCGGCGCTGAGGTCCGACACCGTCAACTCGGGCTTGTAGGCCCGCGTGACGCTCTCGACCGCGCCGGACTTGGCAGCGTGGACGACCAGGTCGCCGCCCAGCACCGGCAGGCCGGCGTAGGTGCGCTCGTAGCGGGTGTGCGTGGTGCCGTCGGCGTCCTTGACGACGTCGCGGACCCGCAACTCCTCCTGGCTGCCGAGGTCCAGGCGGTCCGCGGTCCGGTCGGTGGCCTTCTCGGCCTGCCGGACGAGGGTCGCCCGCTGTGCGGGGGTGAGCTGCGCGGGCAGGGACCCGCGGTCCGCCTTGGCCGCCGCGGGACGGGCGGTGCCTTCGCCGCCGTCGCCGCGTGCGATCGCGGGGGCGCCCGGGACGGCGACGGCGAGTACCGCCGCCGCGACCACGAGGGCGGCTGTGGCCGTGGTACGTCTGTGGGGGGTGGATCTCACGCGAACTCCTTTGCTGCGGCCGCGTCGGACGAGCGGCCGTACGAAGGACCCGGTGCACGGGTCGAGGCACCGGGTGGTGCAGGGAGTGCTGCGATGCGGGTGCGCGTGCGACCGTCGTGAGACGGGGTGTGCACAGAGTGACAGATGTGGAGCTGTTGTGTCAGGAGCACAACAAGTGTTTGGCCGGAAACCGAGCGCTCACCTACCGCCGGTGACCAGGCGCTTCCCGGCGGCGGACCGCACCTCGGTCTCCTCCATGGGATCGTCCCGCAACTCCGCCAGCCGCTTGTCGACGTGCGGCAGATCGGGCGCGTGGGCGATCCCCAACAGACGGGCGCCGGATTCGCAGTCCCACAGCGACTCGGTGTGCACGAAGTCGAGTCCGGCCGGCGCGACGGCCGCCAACGCCTTGACCAGGGCGGGCCGTTCGTAGGAGTGCGGGGTGCGCAGCCACAGGCGGCGCAGCACCGGCGCCGCCTCGGCGCCCGCCGCGCCGAAGCGGGCGATCCCGGCGGCCGGGACGGCGGGGCCGCACCACTGGCGTGCCGCTTCGTGTGCCACGAGCTCCGCCAGCAGGACGGGCAGATCCCGGGCCGTGCCGTGCTCCGCCAGTACCCGCACGCCGATCCACGAGAGCCACGGCCGCCCGTCCGCCGCCCAGGCCCGCGCCTCGGGCACGGCGAGCGGGCCGAGCCGCAGGACCGCCGACGCGAGCCCCGGCAGGGGGAGTTCGCCGTTCACCTCCGCAAGGTCGGGCACCAGCGGGACGAGCCCCGGCTCCGGTGGACGCCCGGCCAGGGAGCGCAGCGCCTCGATCCTGGTGTGAAGGGCCGATCCGCCGTCGGCGAGAACCTCCAGCAGCCGGGCGCCGCTCGGACCCACGTCGACCGGGTGCGGCCCTCGCGGGCGGCCGGGGGTATGTGTTTCGGCCCCCGCCCGCCAGCGCGCCCAGGGCTCGGAACGCCACAACCGCGGCTGCTCCCCGCCGAGTCGGTCCCGGGCGACGTCGGCCAGGTCGTCCCACCACTCGACCGGCCACGCGTCCGCCACCGACTCCAGCACATCGGTCCAGTGCTCGCCGTCGCGGACGTACGCCCGCAAGGTCTCGCGCGCCTCGACCGATCCCGAGAGCGCGAGGAGTTCCAGCATCCTGGTGGCCCGCTCGCAGTCGTCCTCGTCGCCCGCGAGGAGGGCGAGCGCGGGGTCCGGGGCGAGCCCCGACTCCCGTATGAGGCGCGCCAGATAGAGGGCGCGGTCGTCGACCGTGGTGTCCCACCGCCAGTCCCGCCGCACGACCTCGACGACCGCCGCGGCGGCCGCCTCCGGTGCGTCGAACGCCTGCAACGCGCCCAGCCCGCGCCCGCGTTGCAGCAACCCCTCCAGCGTGTCCGGAGGGGCGTACTCCTGGCCGTTCGCGGCGTCATCGGTCATCGCCGCGAAGCCTGCCGGAGACGCCCGAACGGTGCCAGCCGTTTTTCAGCGGCCCCTCACGGCCCGTGGGTGCTCCTCACGGCTTGCGGGCGAGACCGCCGTGCTCGGCGATGACCTCCGGGGCGGGGCCGGTGCCGTCCGGACGCCAGAGGGGCACCGAGACCACGCCGGGGTCGAGGAGTTCGAGGCCGTCGAAGAAGGACGTGATCTCGTCGACGGTCCGCAGGTTGTACGGCACGGCGCCGCTCTCGTTGTAGCCGTCCTGGGCCTGCTCGAAGACCGGGTCGATGCCCCGGGAGCCGTCGTTGATGGAGAGGTAGCTGCCGGTCGGCAGCGCCCCCATCAGATGGTCCACGATGGAGCGTGCCTGGTCGTGGTCGGCGACGTGGCCCAGGATGTTGCTGAGGATCAGCGCGGTGGGCCGGCCGAGGTCCAGGGTGTCGGCGGCGGCCGCGAGGATGCGGTCGGGGTCGAGCACGTTGGAGTCCACGTAGGCGGTCGCCCCCTGCGGAGTGGAGTAGAGCAGGGCGCGGGCGTGGGCCAGGACCAGGGGGTCGTTGTCGACGTAGACGATCCGGGCCTCCGGGGCGATCCGCTGGGCCACCTCATGGGTGTTCTCGGCGGTCGGCAGACCCGTACCGACGTCCAGGAACTGCCGTATCCCCGCCTCGGCCACCAGGTGCGTGATGTTGCGGCGCAGGAACGCGCGGCTGCTGCGGGCGATGGTGACGATGCCGGGGAACACGGCGGTGTAGGCGTCACCGGCCTGCTCGTCGACGGGGTAGTTGTCCTTCCCGCCCAGCCAGTAGTTCCAGATACGGGCCGAGTGCGGCACCGAGGTGTCGATCTTCTGGTGCGCGGCCGGGCCGGGCGTGGTCGCGTGGTCGGTCATGTCTACCGTCCGTCTTTCAGCCGAAGCGAGGAGTTCGGACACAACCTACGTCCCTACAGCCCTGTTCCGTACGTCAGTTCACCCTTTTTCGGTGCGTGGGGCCCGCAAGGGTTTCACGGCGGGGACGCGGCTCCCCGGGCGCCCGGGGAACTTCTCGGCCCCGGTCGCGCGTCTTCGGGGTGAGGCCGGACGCATCCGGTGCGCGACGGAGGGGGTTTGCCATGACGACGAACGACCCGGGCACGATCGAGACCACGCTGGCCGACGGTCGGCGCATGACCCTGTCGCTGCCTCCGACGGACGCCGGGTGGGCCGCCGACGGGATCAAGGCACTGCGCGCCGTCCCGCCCACCCACACCGGACACGGCG
>NZ_JARGEE010000380.1:0-8671 GCF_033794485.1 Streptomyces sp. MB09-02B | reverse complement strand
AGTGCCTCCTGCGCCGACGGCGACAACTGCCGTGCGTCCCCCACCAGTTCACTCACGCAGGGATCAACGACCCAGAACACCTATCGTTTCGGATCAATAACTAGACTGACCCCGTGGTGTGGAAAGAGCCCAGTGCCGCCGAGCGGCGACTGCGTGAGCAGCTTGCGGCGCACGGGCTATCAGTGAGCTGGGCGAAGATCCGCCGATGGCGGGAGTTCGGTGCGCTCCCCTGGAAGAAGCAGCACGGCCTGGGGCGTGGGTCTGGGTCCACCTCGGAGCTCCTCCCGGAGACGTTCGCGGTCGCTGAGGCTCTGGCTTTGGCCACCATCAAGAAGAGGCCCCTGGAGCAGGCGGTACTCCACGTGTTCACCACGCACCCTCGGTTCGATCAGGTCCTTGCGGCCCCGTCAGTACCGCTACCCGAATGTGCGGTTCGACGGGCTCTGGCCTGGTATATGGCCCGGGACGACTCCCATCCACTAGCCGCCATCGAGAAGGCCGCCCAGGCCGCAGGCAACTGCCCCGACAAGGCCATGGACGCCGCCCTGGAGTCGGCTCACCGCTATTTCCCCAAGCTGTACCGCCAGGCGAAGCAAAGAAGGCACCCGCCGGGCACGACAGCGCCCGACAACCTCGCCGACGCCGACGGCCTCGCGACTTTCGCCGTGGCCACGGTGCTCGGCTTCGAGAACTTCGGCGCCGACGCCATCGTGGAGGCAGTCAGTAAGTCGCTGCCGGAACTCGCTGACGAGTACGGCAAACAGGTCTTCGCCCATTTAAGTAAGGCCGTCCGAGAGGCAGAAGGCGACGGCCAGAGCCCATTTCTCCGCCGCCCTCGCTGGCCCTCACTCCAAGACCGAGTCCAGAGAATGGAACAGGTCGAGTATCGAGTGATCTGCACGGTTCGCGACGTGCTGGCGCTTCTCGTAGAAGCCTCCCCTGCGCTGGCTCTGGCCCGGAGAGCAGGGCTCGAAGATCCGGACGCACTGCACATTGAGGCAACTCGGGCCTCAAATCGGCGCACGGACGAATACCTGAGGCGGGCCGAGGCCATCAGCCGCCATCCCGGGGATCTGGCCTGGAAAGACTTCACCGGCCTTCTCCTCAACGTGTGCACTACGCCGCGAAGGCTGAGCACGTTCCAGGAGGATGTGACGGCGCTTGACCCTGCCTTGAACGACGTGCCGGGCCTTGGCCGTCGCATACTCGCGAGCCGCAACCTACCCACCATCAACTCGGAAGACGGCGAGACATGAGGCCCCAAGCGCCACCAGAACACCGCAAACTGACTGCCAAGCTGCGGCGAAGCCGTTGTGACTGAGCTTGACTCTGTCGGGGATCTTGGAGTCGCCGGGGTCAACTGCCCAGAGTTCGCCAGGACTTCAGCCGGGGGATCTCACGCTGGTCGAGGTAGTCCTGGAAAGCAGTCGGCCGGCGGGGCGTCGGGGGTTCCTCGGTCGGTGACAGCCCGCTGAGGCGCTCGATGTTCACGGCGATCGCCGTCAGGACGTGCTGGATGTGGGCCTTTCCCTGCCCTCGGTAGCGGCAGCGGCGCATGCCGTGTCCGTGAGCGAACTCGTTGACCGTGCTCTCCACTCCGGAGCGGACCGCGTAGCGGGCCTTCCACTCGGGTGTCTGTTGTTCCGTGCGGACGCGGAGTTGCAGTTCACGGAGTTCCCGCGGGGGGAATCCCACGGTGCGGACGTTGTCGGTGGTGCTGGTGCACTGGGTGCGGGCCTGGCAGGGGCGGCACTGGCTCTTGGTGAACCGGGCCACGATCAGCGGGGCCGCGGTGGGCGAGGAGGTCGGGTAGGGGCCGTGCCAGCCCGCGCTGACCTGGCCTTGGGGGCAGGTGACCTGCTGGCGGTCGTAGTCGATGTGGAAGTCGTCCCGGGCGAAGCCCTCGCCTCGACGGTGCTGGCGGGTGGGGTTGCTCTTCAGCGGCCCGGAGACGGTGACCTGGTGTTCGCGGGCGGCTTGTTCCAGGTGGGGCAGAGAGGTGTAGCCGGCGTCGACCAGGTGCTCGGCGGGGAGCAGTCCGCGGCGGGCGAGGCGGGTGTGGATGCCGGGCAGGACCTGGCTGTCGTGGGTGGTGGCCGCGGTGGTGGCCACGTCCGTGATCACGTTGGGGCGGTCGGGAGCACAGGTCTCGGTCAGGTGGGCGGTGAACCCCTTCCAGCTGATGATGTGTCCGTGGCGTGCGTAGCGGGCCGACGTGTCGTAGGGGGAGACGATCGCCCGGGAGGAGGGCGGCAGTCCGGGCCCGTCTTCCTTCTCGGCGGTGCGCCAGCGCAGGCGGCCGGCGGCGTCGCGGTGGTAGTTCTGCACCAGGATCTGGCGCAGTGCCTGGATACGAGGACCCGACGCACGGTCGGCTCCGTGCTGGTGGAGGTGTTCCAGGAGTCTGACCGCGTCGTCGCCGGTGGCGAGGATTCTGGTCTTGGGCTTGGTGGGGTTCTTGCCCAGGCGGACCGGACGGCCGTAGCGGCGGCCCCAGTCCTCATCGACCAGCCCGTCGAGCAGGTGGGGAGAGATGCCGGCGACTTCTTCCAGTGCCGCACGGACCGCCTCGGTGACCAGCTCCAGGCGCGTCAGGTCCCGCACTGCGGCCAGGACGTGGGTGGAGTCGGTGCGCTGCGCGGTGCGCTCGCGCACCAGCCCGGCTTCCTTCAGACGGGCCAGCGCCAGGTCGAGAAGGCGGTCGGCCCGGCCGTCCTTGGCGAGACGATCCCGGAAGTCGGCCAGCACGCTGTGATGGAAGCCGGGGTCGTCCAGCTCCATGGCCAGCGCGTACTTGAAATCGATGCGGCAGCGCACCGCCTCGGCGGCCTGCCGGTCCGACAGACCGAGTACGAATTGCAGCACACAGACCGTGGCCAGCTGAGCGGGAGAGAGACCCGGACGCCCGTCGCGCGGGTACCAGCCGGCGAAGTCCTCGTCGCACCACAGGCCATCCAGCCGGTCACGCACCCATATCGCCGTCGTACCGCCCGGATTGCTCGCCCGCGCGACCTGCGCAGTCAGCGGAGGGACTCGCTCACCGGAACGGGGACGGAGGGACAACGGGCACCTCGACAGCTGCATCGGTCTTCGGAACTACCCGAGCATGCCCGTTGACCGTGCTGCCGCACCGGGAAACTCCAAGATCCCCGACAGAGTCAAGCTGAGGCGATGTCCGGCAACAGGCCGGCGAGCATGAACTCCGAGGTGCCCATGGCGAAGACCGCCATGGCAAGCAGGTACAGGGGGAGAGGCATCGAGTGGGCTCCGAGGTGAGGAGAGGCACGAGAGGGTCATCTCGTCACCGCGGCCAGCCCCAAGGACGAACGCACTCGTCCCGCCACAGAATGCGGCGCGACGACAGGGCTACGAGCTCAGTGGTTCAGGGGGCTGACGGCGTGACCGAAAGCCCCCACCTTGTCTGACTCAGGACTCGACATGGCTCGCACGCTACCGGACCGATACCCGTCAAGGCACCTCGGTTTCACCGGCATTGGCCTGTGCCACCGACGTCATGTCCGGCAACAGCAGTTCGTGGTCAGCCGATGCCGCCTGCCGCGAGCAGGCTGCTGACCTGCCGACGCAGCGCACCCTCAAGCTCGGGGTGATCACCCCGTCCGACCATCACCAGCAGTTCCGCCGCCGCGAACAACTGGGACTGGCGGCCTGAGGGGGTGTCGAGCACGTCCGCAAACGTCTCGAAGACACGAGCGGCGACCTCGGGCACCAACAGCGAGTACGCATGCAGCATCGCCGCGTCGAACCCCGCCGGACCCAGGCCCCAGCCTTCCCAGTCCAGCAACACGCAGGTCCCGCATGTCACGTTTGCCCAGTGCATGTCGCCATGACTCGCGGTGAAGACCTTGACCTCGGTCGGCACGGTTCCGTCGCTGACCCAGTTCAGACGGCGGGTCACCAGATCCTGCCGGACCGAGACACGGTCCGTTGCGGTCACAGCGACCGCATCGAGTGACGAGCGGAACTGGCGCCACCACTGATCCGGGAGACTGATCGGTTCCCGCAGTTCAGGAGTGGCCGAGCACACCGACTCCGGGACGAACGTCGACAGTTCCGCGCGAAACCGCAGGCCGTCCTCGGCAGTCTCCCAGATGTCCATGAGTTCCGGCTTGCGGACTCCGGTCACTGCCTGAGCGGTCGCCATTCCGGACCACAACTTCTCCGGCACCTTCTCCGCAGGCGCGGCAACCACCCGCAGCCATGTCTTCCCGTCCGGACGCTCCACCAGCCGACCGAACGTCCGCCCCCGCCAGCCCAAACGCGGCTCACCGCCCGGACGAGCACCGAACTGGGCCGCCGCTTCCTCGAAGACCTTCGCGATCAGCACCTGATCGGGCCCGTCTGGGGTCCACTGCATCAGCTTCTCCTACGGCATCCGGTCCATGAGAACCTCCTCAATATGGCAGGCCCGTCGTCGGCTCCGGACAGTCGTCAACCAAGCACCCGAGGCCCATCCCGGAAGACGAGAAGCAACACGCCTGGACTTGCCACGGAACTGCACTGGGCGAATGTCACAGCACCGCTGAAGGTGTTGGACTGGGAGGGCTGGGGGCGAGCTCCAGAGGGGTTCGACGGCGCCACGCTCTACGCCTACTCGCTGCTTCAGCCGGACACCGCCGCCCGCGTCCGCGCCGCCTTCCCTGTGCTCGGCAGCCCGGCCGGCCTCGCCGCCGAAGCGACCGTGTGTGCCCAGCTGCTCCAGACCGTGGCCCGCGGCGACAACCTGGTCCTCAAGGACCAGCTCCGGCACTGGGCTGACGAAATCCGCCACCGCTGACCAAGCTCCCCCGGGCTTTCACACGGCCGTGGCTCCCCTCCCGGATGCGAGGGGAGCCACGGCCGCCAACGCTGGAACCATGAAGGCCACCGCTACCTGGTCGGGCACCATCGCCTTCCAAAATGCAGCTCAGTACTGATGAGGCCGGCCATATACAGCGCAATAGGTGTGGCGCTATCGCTGGTTCGGGTGATCGGCCGGGTCGGCGGCCCTTCCCGACCCCGGGCGCCTGACCCTGACCACGGGGGTAGTAACCGGCGGGTAGCGCCGTCCAAGGCAGACAGCGTCAGCCACTGACTTCCTGGCGCCTTCCCGCTGCCTCGTTGCGGGCATGAGTCTTTTCCTTCTGACGTATTCGTGCGCGATGCCTTAGGCAGCCTCTACGGTGTTGGCGATCAGTCGGGGCGGGAAGCTGTCCGGAAGTACCTCGGGCGACTGCGCCTCGACGAACGCCGGTGAGTCCAGGGGGTAGAGGTGCGCGTAAGGATCGACAGCGCTGGAGGGAGCACTGACAGTCGGGACGGGCAGTCAGTCGCGCAATTAACTGCCGACTTCGCCGACTGGCTGTCACAGGACCGCGCAGTAGGCCCCCACGTGGAGATCCGCCGGATCCGACCCGAGCCGACCGACGGAGCAATGTCCAGCGACCTGGTCGAATGGCTTAGTCTCGCGGTCTCCTCCGGGTTCTCCGCCGCAGCGTTGGTGTATGCACACAGGACATTCCGCGCCTCACTACCGCCACGCCTCCGCACCAGCGCGCGCATGGTGATTGAACACGGAGACCTGCGTGTGGTGGTGGAAAACGGCAACGAGCAGGATGCAGTCCGCATCGCACGGGCTCTGACAGCTGAAACAGAGCCGACTCAACCCGATGCCGACGGCCCGCCGTCCCCGCCCGCTTCAGCCGGTACTCCGCCAGAAGGCGCGGGCAATGCCGGTTCCTGACCCCGCCTGCAGCCGAGCCGTGTTGATTGGGATCGGAACCTACACCCACGCGGCCCTCGCCCCGCTGCCCGCAGCAGTGTCCGGGGCGCAGCGCCTTGCCGCACTGCTGCGCGACCCGTCCGTGTGGGGTCTGCCTCCCGAGCATGTCACGGAAGTGGGCGTGGAGGCTTCCCCATCACAGGTATTAGCCGCAGTCCGCGACTCGGCTAAGCAGGCCACGGACACGCTACTCGTGTACTTTGCCGGGCACGGACTGCGCGACCGCAACGAACAGCTGTACTTGGCGCTGGCTGATGCGGACGCGGATCACCCGCAGATTGGCACCCTCCTTTACCGCACCGTGCGCGATGTACTGCGACAGGCCGGGTACCGGGCTCGGTACCGGGTTACTGTGCTCGACTGCTGCTACAGCGGTTTGGCTGGCACACAATCTTCCACCAGTATCCCCACCCGCGCCGACCTCGCGCAGGCCCTGGACGAGCCCCCAGCAGAGCAGGCCGATGGCGCGGCGGAGGACTATGGCGACTGCGTCCTGACCTCCGCGCCTCCGACCCAGCCTTCCTTCGTCCCGCCCGGGTCGGCCCTCCCGGAGTTCACCGGCGAGTTGGTCAGCGTTCTGGAACACGGCGTTACCGACGGCGGGTCGCTTCTGAGCCTGGACGACATCTGGCAGCGCGTGCGCCGCCGCATGCGTGATCGAAACAGCCCCGAGCCCCAGCAGTTTGCCCAGAACACCGTCGCTCGCCAGGTCCAGTTCCACAACCGAGCCACTGGACCCACGCCCGGCAGGACAGCCCGCGCCACAGACACCGCTAGCCCATGGCAATCCCAGACAGAAACGGACTACATCCGCAGGCTGACGGCAGCGGGCGGGCGACTTTATGCGGGCGACTTTTACGGGAATATGCAGGCGCTGGACGGGGCAACTGGTGCCCTGCTCTGGTCTCATAGGATTGGACTGGGAGACAGATACTTATTGAATTACGCTCCGGAGGCGGCTGTAACGGATGAGGCCGTTTACATCAGCTCAGGTGACGCGCACCTCCGGGTACTGGACGCGACTACCGGCACTACCCTTTGGACTGCAGAGGGGACCAGACGCTGGCACAAGCGGTTGACGTCCTGCGTGGGACCGGTTGTCGCGGAAGGAACGGTCTGCTTCAGAGGCGGTGATGGCTCCGTTCAGGTGCTAGACGCAGCAACAGGCACACTTCGGTGGACCTTGGCTGGAGCGACCCGCATGTGGGATGGGGTACCACCAGTAGTGGCAGGCGGGGCCCTCTATTTCAGCAGCGCTGACGGATCAGTTCACTCACTGGACGCGATGACCGGGACCACGCGCTGGGTCCGCGGCCTCGAAGGCCACCCCATAGTGCCCCCCGTGGTGGCAGGCGGAATGGTTCACGTCCTTCGTAAGCAGTCCCTGTATGCGCTGGACCTGACCGGCACCATTCGTTGGACGCAGGGCTGGCCGGACTCCACCATCCCCCCTCGTGCCTACATAAAGACGCCTATAGTCGCAGACGGAACGCTCCATATCGACCGCCGAATGAGCCTTCGCGCCTTGGATGCAAGAACCGGCACCACCCGCTGGACCCATGCCATTGATGGCTATCTTTCGAACCCCTTCCCAGTAGAATACGGGATGCTCTACGTCACGTGGAAGCAACAAATACAGGCGCTAGACGCTTGGAGCGGCACCCCACGCTGGACTCACGCCATCAGCAGTGCCGACGGAGGTATCGCGGTGGCAGACGGCAGGCTCTACTTCCGTTCAGCGTGGAACCTGATACAGGCGTTGAACGCGACGACTGGAGGCCATCTGTGGACTCACGCCTTGCCAAACGCCGGTACGGCACCGCTTGTCGTAGCGAACGGACTTGTCTACATCGGTTTTGGTAGTACGGTCTGCGCACTTCATGCTTTGACTGGCAGGGCTTCGGCGTAGTTGCATGATGTCCGGTTCGTGATCATGTCGCCGGGAGGGCGAGCGGGCGCTGTGGGTCGCAAGCGTTGACGGCACGGTCCGCCCGGCATCCGCGAAGGAGCAACCGGCAGGGCAAGTGATCAGCCTGCCCATCCGATGTCGCGGACCTCGATCGCTCCGGCGTGCGGGATGAACTGGATCCAGCAGCGTCGGCCGAACGCCTCCCGGATCTCTTCCACCGAGCCGGGGTCGCGGACGTCGGGCCAGGCTCGAGCCGGGACGTGCTGCCCCTGGAGTGACATGCCCCTCTGGCGCTCGGGTGAGGGAAGGGGCACCCCCTGTCACTACACCCCGCTCCTGGACGCGCAATTTTTGCCTTAGCGTGACCAGAAGAGTGTTACCGCCGGTAAACGAGCGCTGCTAGTTTTTCGCCCGTCCCATCGGAGCAGACTACCACTGGGCCTGGCAGATCGTGTCGGAGAAGGCGAACCTGGAGGGCGCCACACTGTGCGAGCGGGGAATCTCGGATGTCAGTTGCATCCCCGTCGGTGACATCACCGCCGCCGAATAACTGACGCGAGGGCGCCTGGCCTCAGCCGTCCTTCTCGGTGTCGGTCCCGCCGTCACCGCCGCCCGCCGAGCTCCCACTCGTACACCTCACCTTGGTTTTTATGGTCTGAGGTCGAAATGATTCTCGAACTAGGTCGCTCACCTGCGCGTTCGCCGGACGTGGGGGCGGCCTTCGTCTGATCCTGTGCTCCGACCAAGGTGCACCGATCAAGACGAAGGGTCTGTGCGCCGTCACTTTTCGGCACGGTTGCGCCCAGGCCCCATGGACCTGGTCGTGCGTGCGACGGCCTCTCGATCTGGACCTGGCGCCGCGCTGGACATCGCGCGGCGGGAGACCTGAGGTTCCCCCGTTGCGCGAGAGGTGCTGATCAGCTGGTCAGTGAGGGTTGACGGGGTTTCAGGTTCGTCGGTTCGGCCGTCGCCTGCTCGGCGTA
>NZ_JARGEE010000037.1:0-35423 GCF_033794485.1 Streptomyces sp. MB09-02B | reverse complement strand
ACAGGATGTTGATAGTGTTGTGGGGGGAGAGCCCTGCGGGCGGGCATCCCGGTCCGCTGACAGGCCGGGCGCGAGTTGTACCCGGCGGTTAAGGTGCTGTCGGGTGAGGGGCGATGCGCTTCGGGGCCGGGCTGTGTGTGGTGGGGTGACGGCCGTCAGGTGAAGCCGGACCGGCCCCGCAGCCCCTCGCCCCTCGACCGACAGCGCCTTGACAGCCGGGGACGACTCGCGGCCGGGATGGTGACGGTCCGGTCGGCCCGGCCGATCGGCTCCTCCCCCGTCGCCCCGTGAACTTCCGTCCAGGCACCGCGTCTTCGTGTCCGGGCCGGGCTGCCCGCGGGTCCGCGGCGCCCCGCGAACAGCCCGGCCGCAGAGCGATGGGGCGCGTCCTCCGGTCAGAGGACGCGCCCCATCGATGTCCCTCTGGCACGTGTGGCGTCGGAGACACCTGTGCAGAGTCGTTACTGCAACGGCTTCACAGGGCCACGCCGAGGAGCGCGTCCACGGCGCGCGACACCACACCGGGCGCACCCTCGTCCGTACCGCCCCGCTCCTGCTGGAGGGCGACCCAGCGGTCGACCGCGGCGAGCGCGGTGGGCGCGTCCAGGTCGTTCGCGAGAGCCTCGCGCATCTCCTCGACCAGGGCCTCGGCGGACGGCCCGTCGGGCCGGGAGACGGCGGCGCGCCACCGGTCGAGGCGGGCCACGGCGTCCTGCAGCACCTGGTCGGTCCACTCCCAGTCCGACCGGTAGTGGTGGGCCAGGAGCGCGAGCCGTATCGCGGCCGGGTCGACCCCGTCGCGGCGGAGCTTGGAGACGAAGACCAGGTTGCCCTTGGACTTCGACATCTTCTCGCCGTGCAGCGCGACCATTCCGGCGTGGACGTACGCCTTGGCCATGGGGAACTCGCCGGTCAGCGCCTGCGCGTGCGAGGCGCCCATCTCGTGGTGCGGGAAGGCGAGGTCGGAGCCGCCGCCCTGCACGTCGAAGCCCATGCCGAGGTGGTCGAGGGCGATGGCGACGCACTCGATGTGCCAACCGGGCCGGCCGCGTCCGAGGGAGCCGCCGTCCCAGCTGGGCTCGCCCTCGCGTGCGGCCATCCAGAGCATGGGGTCGAGGGGGTTCTTCTTGCCCGGCCGGTCCGGGTCGCCTCCGCGCTCGGCGGAGAGCAGCCGCATCGTGGCGGCGTCGAGGCGCGAGACCTTGCCGAAGTCGGGGTCGGACTCGACGGAGAAGTAGATGTCCCCCTCGAGTTCGTACGCGGCGCCGGAGTCACGGAGCCGCTCGACGAGCGGAACGATGCCGGGGATGGCCTCGACCGCGCCGATGTACTGGCGGGGCGGGAGCATCCGGAGGGCGGTCATGTCCTCGCGGAAGAGGGCGGTCTCCTTCTCGGCGAGGGCCACCCAGTCGATGGCGTCACGCTCGGCCCGCTCCAGCAGGGGGTCGTCGACGTCCGTCACGTTCTGGACGTAGTGAACCTGCCGCTTGGTGTCGAGCCACACGCGCTGAACGAGGTCGAACGCGTTGTAGGTCGCCGCGTGACCCATGTGGGTCGCGTCGTACGGGGTGATACCGCAGACGTAGATACGGGCGACGGGACCGGGGTCAAGGGTGATGAGCCCATCGGTCGCGGTGTCGTGGATCCGAAGGTCGCGGCCCTTGCCGGGCAGGGCGGGGACCTCAGAAGCGGGCCAGGCATGCATGCCACGAGCCTAACCCGATCGCCGCGCCACTATGCCGGGCCCTCCTGGGGTTCGGCCGGTGGCTCGGGGGTGCGGACTGTTGCGCGAGTGCGGCCGGGCGGGTGGACGGGCCGCCCAGCGGCTCGGGGGTGCGGGCTGTACGGCGACCGCCGCCAGGATGTGGCTGGTCGCGCAGTTCCCCGCGCCCCTGGCGTGGCGTGCCCTCAGACCGGGGGCCAGGGGATCGCCGGCCACTCGCCGCTCGGCTCCGGGTGGCGTCCGCTCTTCAGCAGTGCGGCGACCCGCTCCCGCGTGGCGTCCAGCTCGGCCGGTGTGATCAACGCGACGAGCTTCGCGGCCAGCGCCCCGCCCTCGCCGAGGGCGTCCCGCAGCCGCTCCAGGACGTCCACGGCCTCCTCCGTGAGCGGCTCACCCGCCCAGCCCCACAGCAACGTCCGCAGCTTGTTCTCGACGTTGAAGGTCACTCCGTGGTCGATGCCGTAGAGCCGCCCCTCCGCACCGGGCAGGAGGTGCCCGCCCTTGCGGTCGGCGTTGTTGACGACCGCGTCGAGGACGGCGAGCCGCCGCAGCCGCTGGTCGTCGGCGTGCACGAGGAGCGCGGTCTCGCCGTCCCCGACCTCCGCGAAGCCGACGGCCTTCCAGCCCTCCCCGGCCTCCTCGCCGTCGACGAGGGCCAGCAACTCGGACCCGGGCACGCCCTCGATCCACAGCTGGCACATGCCCTGCCCGTACGGCCCGTCCCGCAGCACGGTGGGCGGAACGAGCCCCCAGCCGGTCACCTCGGACACCTCGTACGCGGCGACCTCCCGCTGTGCGAGCGTTCCGTCGGGGAAGTCCCACAGGGGCCGTTCCCCGGCGACGGGCTTGTAGACGCAGGCGGCCTCCCGGCCCTCGTGGGCGACCGTGCAGTACAGCACCGCGTTGGACGCCTCCCGCACCTGTCCGCGCACGGTCAGCTCGCCTTCGGCCAGCAGCGTGACCGACGGTTCGACCGACGGGACGGGCGACGGCTCGGCGGAGGAGGTCACTCCCCGCGCCGGTATCCGTTCTGGCGCGGACATACGTGTCCTTCCGGGTCGAGCGGCAGACTGCACAGCGGGCACGGCGGCCGCCCCGCGTTGACGACGTCGAGCGCGCGCTTGGCGAAGGCCCGGGCCTGGGAACCGGTGAGGCGGACGCGGAGCATCGGCGGGCCGTTCTCCTCGTCCTGGAGCATCCGCTCCTCGGCCTCGGCCAGGTCCTCCTCGGAGTCGGCGTCCAGCTCGACCAGGGCCTGGGCCTCGACGATCATCCGCTCTTCGTCGCCGTCCCAGGCCAGCGCCATGGTGCCGACCCGGAACTCCTCCTCGACGGGGGTCTCCAGCGGCGCCGTGTCCGACACCTCGGTGGGGGCGACGGCCGGCACCGCGGCGCTGCCGCCGCTGCGCCGCACGACCTCGTCCAGCAGTTCGTCCATGCGCTCGGCGAGCGCGGCGACCTGGGTCTTCTCCAGGGCGACGCTGGTGACGCGCTGCCCGGAGGAGGCCTGCAGGAAGAAGGTACGGCGCCCGGGCAGCCCGACCGTACCGGCCACGAAGCGGTCCGGGGGGTCGTAGAGGAACACCTGACGGGACACGTCCTGTCTCCATTGGAATCGACGTCGGGACCGGCCGCGCCGGATGCTGAGGGGTTCAGCGCCGCCGCGACCGCTTCACCCTACTGCGGTTGACGATCACGGTGCCCCCGCACCGCCCCCCACGGTCGCGTCACCGCTCGGGGGCTCCTCGCGCGGCGCCAGGGACGAGAAGTCCCCGGTGTCGCCGAGGCGGACGAGAAACGGCCTGAGTCGGGTGTAACGGATCGCGGTGATGGAACACGGTTCGACAGAGATCCGCTGGAAGAGGTCCAGATGAAGTCCGAGTGCGTCCGCGACGAGCGACTTGATGATGTCGCCGTGCGAGCACATCACGTACACGGCGTCCCCGCCGTGGTCGCGCTCCACGCGCGTGTTCCACTCCCGGACCGCCTCCGCGGCCCGGTGCTGCATGGCCCGCATCGACTCACCGCCCGGGAACGCGGCGGCCGTCGGATGCGCCTGGACGACCTGCATCAGCGGTTCGTCGTTCAGCTCGGCGAGCTTGCGGCCGGACCAGTCGCCGTAGTCGCACTCGCCGATCCGCTCGTCGGTGTGGGGGACGAGGCCGGGCCGGCTGTCGAGCAGCGGCGCGATCGTCTCCTGGCAGCGCTGGAGCGGGCTGGTGACGACCTCGGCGATCGGCAGCCCGGCGAGGCGGCCGGGCAGCGCCGCCGCCTGCGCGGCGCCTCGCTCGTCGAGCGCGACCCCGGGCGTCCACCCGGCGAGCACACCCTCGGTGTTGGCGGTGGAACGTCCGTGCCGGACAAGGATCAACGTGGGCATGCGCCCCAGCCTAGACGCCTGTCCGACGGACCCCTTCGGCCCTGTGGAAAAAGCCTCCGCGCACGGGGCGGCTGTGGACAAAGCCCCCGAGAAAGGAACTCCCCGTGATCGTCGACTGCGCCGTCTACCGCGACGGGCACCGCACCGAGGGCCCCGACGACCTCTCCGACGCCCTGGCCGCCGCCCGTGCCTCCGGCGGCTTCGTGTGGATCGGTCTGCACGAGCCGTCGGAGAAGGAGTTCGCCCTGGTCACCGAGGAGTTCGCGCTGCATCCGCTGGCCGTGGAGGACGCCCTGAAGGCCCACCAGCGGCCCAAGCTGGAGGTGTACGACGACTCGCTGTTCTTGGTTCTCAAGCCGGTCGTGTACGAGCCGTCCAGTGACACCGTGACCACCGGCGAGGTGATGGTCTTCCTCGGTCACGCCTTCGTCGTGACCGTCCGCCACGGCGAGGGCTCGCCCCTGGGCGTCGTACGACGTCGCCTGGAGCAGGAGCCCGAACTGCTCGGCAAGGGGCCCACGTCCGTGCTGTACGCGATCACGGACGCCACGGTCGACCACTATCTGGAGGTGGCGACCGAGCTCCAGACCGACCTGGAGGAACTGGAGACGGAGGTCTTCTCCCCCGACGTGGGCGGCTCGCGGAACACGGCGTCCCGGATCTACACCTTCAAACGCCAGGTCCTGGAGTTCCGCCGGGCCACCGGCCCGCTCGCCGCACCCCTCGCCCGGCTCTCGGGGACCGGCACCTCCACGCTCACGGTGCCCTTCGTCGAGGAGAAGGCCCAGCCCTTCTTCCGCGACGTCAACGACCACCTCACCCGCGTCAACGAGTCCGTGGAGGGCCTGGACCGGCTGGTCTCCGACATCCTCTCCGCGCATCTCGCGCAGATGAGCGTCCGGCAGAACGACGACATGCGGAAGATCTCGGCCTGGGCGGCGATGGCCGCGATCCCGACGATGGCCGCCGGTGTCTACGGAATGAACTTCGAGCACATGCCCGAACTGCGCTGGGTGTGGTCGTACCCGGCGCTGATGGCGCTGATGGTCATGACGGAGGTGCTGGTGTACCGGCTCTTCAAGCGGCGCGGCTGGCTGTAGCGACCGACACCCGCCCCGGGACGCCATTCCTGTGCCGAACGCGCGCATGGCGGACGGTGCGGTGCCACGCGCGCGTACGGGTGCGCGAGGTGCTCAGGCGAACTCGGGGGCCGCGGTCGCCGGTCCGCCCAGGGCGTCGCGGCGTTGCGGCATCGTCAGGGTCACCATGCGGCGCCAGCCGACCGCCCGCTCGTACACGTACACGGCGTGGATGCCCGCGGAGAGGACGGCCGCCTTCGCCTTCGGCCAGCCCAGAACGCGCCCCATGCGGTCCATCACGGCCAGGCTGACGTCCCGGTAGACGGCGATCTCGGCGAGGGCGCACTCGCGCAGGGTCCGCTGGATCAGGCGGCCGTGTCCGGCGGCCGCGTAGCGCAGCAGTTCCTCGTGGGTGTAGGCGAGGTGGTTGTCCTCGTCGTCGGAGATCATCCGGACGGCCTTGCCGATCTCGGGGTGGTCCGCGAAGTGCTTGCGGAGCATCACCATCTGGTCGGCGGCGCGCTGTTCGGTGACCCGGCTGTGGGACAGGTAGACGATGATGTCCGGCAGCGTGAGGGCCTGGTCGGCCTTGAGCTTCTCGTGCGCGAGGCCGATGCCGCGGCGTTCGAGGAGCATGGTGTAGTCGGTCTCGGGCGGGACCTCCACCGGTTGCAGGCCGCGCTTCTTCATCAGGGCGTTGAAGATCCGTCCGTGCTTGTCCTCGTCGGCACCGTGGCGGGTGATCTTGGGTGCGAGCGCGCGCTCGCTCTGCGGGACGAGCGCGGCGATGCGCGCGTTCTCCCAGCCGCCCTGTGTCTCGCCGCTCGCGGCGATCGAACAGAACAGCCGGAACGACTCGTCGTCGTCGACGATCTCCTGGAACAGACTCTTGGCCGAAAGCATCAGAGGCACCTCTCTGCAGGGGGCCTGGCAGGGTCCTGCAGAAAACGAGTCAAATGGGGTACCAGGAGCCGGGCAACAGCTGTGTCGGACAAATCCGCCGAACGAATGATGCCGGGGCGGCGCGAACGCGTAACCGAGCGGGTCGCGCCGCGTTGTCCTCCGTGACGGCCGTGGCGGGGAAGACCCCCGAGCCCCCACCACGGCCGCTGAACTTTCCGACCCCGCGGTCCGGCCGGTACCGGCCCGGTTCCGGTGCCGGTCGGCCACTGCGCCGTTCGGGTTACGCGAGCCCGGCCAGCTCCATCGCCTCGGTGCCGGCCCGGAGCGAGGCGATCCGCTCGTCCAGGGTGAAGCCCGCCGGGGCGAGGGTGAGGGTGGTGACGCCGGCCTCGGCGTAGGCCTTCATCCGGTCGGCGATGCGCTCCACGGATCCGAGCAGCGTGGTCTGGTCGATCAGCTCGTGCGGAATGGCCGCCGCGGCCCCGGCCTTGTCACCGGCCAGGTACTTGTCCTGGATCTCGGCGGCCTCCTTCTCGTACCCCATGCGCTGGGCGAGCTGGTTGTAGAAGTTCTGCTTGCGGCTGCCCATGCCGCCGACGTACAGCGCGGTGTACGGGCGGAAGGTGTCGGCGAGCGTCGCCACGTCCTTGTCGTCGCCGACGGCGAGGGGCAGCGTCGGGCAGACGTCGAACCCGTCGAGGGTCTTGCCGGCCTTCTCCCGCCCTGCCCGCAGGTACTTGATCGCGGTGTCCTCCAGGTGCGCGGCCGAGGGGAAGATCAGCAGGGCGCCGTCGGCGATCTCGCCGGTCTGCTCCAGGTTCTTCGGGCCGATCGCGGCGATGTACAGCGGGATGTGCTCGCGGGTGGGGTGCACGGTCAGCTTCAGCGGCTTGCCGGGGCCGCCGGGCAGCGGCAGCGTCCAGTGCTCGCCGTCGTGCGACAGGCGCTCACGGGTCATGGCCTTGCGGACGATCTCCACGTACTCGCGGGTGCGGGCGAGCGGCTTGTCGAACTTGACCCCGTACCAGCCCTCCGAGACCTGCGGGCCGGAGACGCCGAGGCCGAGCCGGAAACGGCCGCCGGAGAGCGAGTCCAGCGTCGCTGCGGTCATCGCGGTCATCGCCGGCTGGCGGGCCGGGATCTGGAAGATGGCCGAGCCCACGTCGATGCGGTCGGTCTTGGCGGCGACCCAGCTGAGCACGGTGGCGGCGTCCGAGCCGTACGCCTCCGCCGCCCAGCAGACCGCGTACCCCAGCCGGTCGGCCTCCTGCGCCACGGCCAGGTTGTCCCCGTCCATTCCGGCGCCCCAGTAGCCGAGGTTGATACCGAGCTTCATCGAGACCCGCCTTCCCTTACCCATCGGTAACGTCCTTGTTTCCGCCGACCCTACCGGGCGGTGCCGCGTCAGAGCTCGGGAGGCGGAGGCTGGCGGGCGAGCGCGGGTCGGTCGTGGTTGCTCGCGCAGTTCCCCGCGCCCCTCAGGACGGCCCTGCGGGCCGATCCTGAAAGGGCCGCAGGCCTTTCAGGGGCGCGGGGAACTGCGCGACAAGCCCCCACTCGGCCGCGGACGACCCACCTCCCTCACGACCCCGGTCGAATTCAACGCGCGGCTCCCTGGGGAAATCGGTTATCCACAGGCCCCCACGTGACCAACCCTGGCCAGTAATGTCGGCGTTCATGGAGCAGAGGCATCTCGGCCGTACCGGCCTGCGCGTGTCCCGGATCGGGCTCGGCACCCTGACGTGGGGCCGCGACACGGACGAGCATGACGCCGCGGACATGTTGAAGGTGTTCTGGGAGGCGGGCGGCACCCTCGTGGACACGGCGGACGTGTACGGGGACGGCGAAGCCGAGTACCTGCTCGGGCAGTTGATGGACGGGCTGGTGCCGCGCCGCGACCTGGTCATCTCCACGAAGGCCGGCAGCGTCCCGGACCCCGACCGCCGTTTCGACGGCTCCCGGGGCCATCTGCTCGCCGCCCTGGACGCCTCCCTCGCCCGACTCGGCACGGACTACGTCGACGTCTGGCACATCCACGCCTACGACCCCGAGACCCCCCTCGACGAAACGCTCCAGGCCCTCGACCTGGCCGTCAGCAGCGGCCGCGCCCGGTACGCCGGGGTCTCCAACTTCTGCGGCTGGCAGCTCGCGAAGGCGGCGACCTGGCAGCTCGCGGCCCCCGGCATACGCACCCGCCTCGCCAGTACGCAGCTGGAGTACTCCCTGCTGCAACGCGGCGTCGAGCGCGAGGTGCTGCCCGCCGCGCTGGACCTGGGCATCGGTCTGCTCCCCTCGTCACCGCTGGGGCGCGGGGTGTTGACCGCCAAGTACCGCCACATCACGCCGCCCGACTCCCGGGGCGGCTCCGAGCACATGGCGCCGTTCGTCGCGCCCTACCTCGACGAGACGGCGACCAGCATCGTCGAGGCGGTCCAGACGGCCGCGGACGGTCTCGCCGTGACTCCGATCCAGGTGGCCCTCGCCTGGGTGCGCGACCGGCCGGGCGTGGCCGCGCCCATCGTGGGCGCGCGCAACGCGCTGCAGCTCACGGGGGCATTGTCAGTGGAGACCCTTAGTCTTCCTGACGAGATCTGCCGGGCTCTCGACGATGTGTCGGCGCCCGTGCACCGCTATCCCGATCACGACTGGAGCACGCTGTGAGCACGGAGCCCGCGACCACGGGGACGGACGAGCCGGGAGGACAGGGCGACACCCCGCGCTCCGACGCTCCCGACGACGCAGCCGCCGGGAGCGCTCCGGAAGGCTCCGCCGGTGCCGAGGACTCAGGCGCCTCCGAAACCGCCTCCGAGAGCTCGTCCGAAACCGCCTCCGAGAGTTCGTCCGAAGACGCCTCCGAAGGCGCGTCCGAAGTCTCCGAGGCCCAGGCCGAGTTGGCGGCCCAGCGGTTGGAGCGGGAGCGGATCGAGCGGCGCAAGGCGGAGAAGAGTGCGCCGATCACGAGCGGGGCCAAGCTCAGCGGGACGGCCGCCGACCTGCTGGCCGCCGTGCGGGCCGTCGAGGGCGGCCAGAAGCCCACGGCCACCGTCTTCGACGGGCCGGCACCGACGCCGCGTCGGCCCGCGGAGGAGCCGGTGCGGCGGCCACAGCCCGTGGCTCCCCCGGCCGGCGCGGCGGCCCCCTCCGGCGAGACGGTCGAGGCGGTGCGCGCGGTGCTGACCGAGGGCGGTGCTCCCGAGGCGCTGGTGCCGCAGGTCGCCGAGGCGCTCGGCGAGGGCGCGGGCGACCGGCTGCGCGACGATCCCTGGCAATTGCTGCGCGTTTCGGGTGTGCGGCCCGAGCAGGCGGACGGGTTCGCGCGGGCCCTGCTCGGCGCGGAGTGCGGCCCGGACGACGAGCGGCGGGGCCGGGCGGTCACCGTGTGGCTGCTGGAGCAGGCCGCCGTGGCCGGCCATACGGCGCTGGAGGCCCCGGCCCTGACCGCCGCGCTCGGTCAGCGTTCCGTCCCCGACCCCGACGAGGCCGTCCAGAGCACCGTGGCCGAGGGCGAGGCCCTGGTCTTCCAGGACGCGTTGGACGACGCCCCGGCCGCGCCCCGGTCCGCACCGACCCCCGCACCGGCTGCCGCGGACGCCGGCGCCGGCGCCGAGGGTGAGGGTGAGGGTGAGGGCGAGGGCGACGAAAGTGACGAGGCCGAGGACGAGCGCCCGGTCCGCGTCCTCATCGGTCTGGAGCGGTTCGCCCTCGCCGAGGAGAGCCTCGCCGACGGCCTCGCCCGCGTCATGAACTCCCTGCCCAAGGACGATCCGACCGATTGGGCCTCGGCAGCGGCGTCGACACCACGTTCCGCGGCCGAGCTGGTCCGCGCCGTCGCGGGTCACGGGCTCGTCCTGCACACCGGTGGCGAGGCGGCCCGCGCGGAACCGGCGGCGCTCGTCACGGCCGCTCGGTCGCTCGGTCTGCGGGCCTACGCGGCGACGCACAGTGCGGACGGCAGGCGCCGCTTCGCCGCACAGCTGTCCTCCGCCGACGGCGAGCCCGCCGAGGGGGACGACACCGCCGAGGGGGACGACACCGCCGAGGGGGACGAATCCGCGGTGACGACCCTCGCCGGGCTGCTGTCCGGCGCGGAGGGACCCGGCCGTGACGCGGAGGGCGCGCTCGCCCTGGACCTGCTCGTGGTGCTGGACGCTCCCCAGGTGGACGTCGAGACCGCCGCGCTACTCGCCGAGTCGCTGCCCGACGGGTCCCGGCTGGTGCTCAGCGGCGACCCGGGGGTCCTCTGGTCCGCCGGGCCGGGCCGGGTCTTCGCCGACCTGCTCGCCGCCCGGGCCTGCCCGCAGGTGGCCTCCCGGACACCCGACCCCGGGCCCATCGGTGAACTGGTCTCCGGCATCGGGATCGGCGAGCTGAACCAGGTCGACGCGCCCGGCAAGGAGGTCGTGATCGTGCCGGTGCGGGACGCCGGTGAGGCGGTGCACCGGACGGCGCAGCTCGTCGTGGACTCGGTGCCGAGGGCGTTCGGGATCCCCGCGGAGCAGGTGCAGGTGATCACCCCCGGTCATGGCGGCGCCGCCGGCACACGCGCGCTGAACGCCGCGCTCAAGGAGCGGCTGAACCCCGGTCCCGGCCGTTTCGGCGGCTTCGACCCGGGCGACCGTGTGGCCCACTCCCCCGCGCCGGGCCGTACGACGCCGGGCCGCGTGGTCAAGGCCGACGCCGAGGGGCTGCACCTGGAGTGCGCGGGCGAGGCCGTCGTCGTACCGAAGGAGCGGGTCGAGCAGACCGTGCGACACGGGTGGGCACTGACCGCGCACCAGGCGGTCGGACACCGGTGGCCGGCGGCGGTGGTGGTGCTGCCGGGTGACGCGGCGCAGACCCTCACGCGCCCCTGGGTCTACACGGCCTTCGGTCGCGCCGAGCGGCACCTGTCCGTCGTGCACGGGGTGGAACAGGCCCTGCCCCGCGCGGTCGCCGAGATCCCCCCGAAGCCCCGCACGACGCGACTGCCGACGCTGCTCAAGGCCCAGGTGCCGTCGGCCGATTAGGGCACCGCCCGACAACGGACGCGCACCCCTGGGACGGCCCGCAGGGCCGTCTTCCAGGGGCGCGGGGAACGGCGCGAGCAAGCACGCACGACCCGAGGCCGCCCGACGACGGAAAGCCCCGAGCTATGGGGCGTTCCCTGCCACAGGGCACCGCCGTGGGCCCCTACCGGTCCACATCCAGCGGTTCCAGATCCTCGTCCTCGTCCAGCTCCGCGACGAGCGTGACGTCGTCGTCCAGGTCGTCGTCGTCCGGTTCGTCGTCGAAGACCGCGCTGACGTCGAAGCGGCAGACGACCCGCTGCCCGTCGACCCCTTCGAAGGGTGCCTCCAGCCACTCGCCGGGCTCGGCGGCGTCGTCCGCGGCGGTCACCCAGAGCGTGGAGTCGCCCTCCTCCAGCCCGAACTCCTTGTGCCGGGAGGCGATCTCGTCCGGTTCGAACTCCCCGAACAGCAGGCCCAGCGCCCCGTGCACCGTGGCGGCCACCCCGTTGGAGACGGCAGGCTCCTCGGCCGCCTCCACCCGCTGCGCCTGTGCCAGCAGCCGCTGCGGCTCGCCCACCGTGTAGTCCCGGCGGATCAGCACACTGAGCGCGCCCGGTTCCTCGGGGCCGATGTACGGCGGCCTGTCCTCGGTGCCGGGGATCTCGAAGGGCGTGACCTCGTCGTAACGGTCGTAGAGCAGTTCGTCGTACTCCTCGGCGGCCGCCGCCAGCTCGTTGAACGCCTCGTAGACGGCCGGGTCGTCCTCCCCCGACCGGCGTTCGACCGCGGCCAGGTGGCGGTCGAGCGCGGTCTTGACCGCCTCGGCGGCGGCGCGTACCTCGGCAGCGGTGGGCTGCGCAGCATCAGACATAGTGCAGACGCTATCCGTACCGGGCCCCAGCCCGCACAATAGATACCGATGCCGGAATACGAATTTGTCGACGTGTACGTACCGCGCGGGGTCTCCCGCAAGGACGCCACACGCCTGCTGACGGACCATGCCGAGTACGGACACTGGGAGTTGGACCGACTGAGCCTGCTGCGTGACGGCAGCCGCAGGGTGCGGTTGCGCCGACGGATCATCCGCCAGGTGCGCGCCACATGGTGAGCGGGCGGAACGAAACGGAGCGGGCCCCGCAGGTGCGGGGCCCGCTCCGTTTCGTGGAGGCCGGGTCCGGTCAGAGCGCGGCGGCCCGCGCCTTGCGGTAGATCAGGGCGCCCCCGATCAGTGCGCCCGCGCCCACCGGGAGCATCAGCCCGAGCGGCAGGTCGCCGCCGGTCTGGGCGAGCTGCGCGGCGCCGTCGGGCTGGGTGACGGTCTGCGTACCCGGGGTGTTGGTGTCACCGCCGGGGACCTCGCCGCCGGGCCTGCCCGGTCCGCCCGGCTGACCGGGCTTGCCCGGTGCCGGGGATGCCTCCTCGGAGCCGCCCGGCGGGTTCTGCGGGCCGCCCGGGTTCTCGTGCGCCCCTCCGCCGCCCGAGTTCCCGCAGTCGTCGTCCGCGACCCCGTTGCCGATGCCGACCACGCTGACGCTGTTGCCGCAGACGTTGACCGGCACGTGGACCGGAACCTGGATGTGGTTCCCGGAGGCCACACCCGGCGAGTCACCGGTGTGACCGCCGGCGTGGGAGCCGCCGTACGACGGCCCGTGGCCGTCGTCGCCGTAACCGTTGCCGTAACCGCCACCGCCCGAGCCGTTCGAGCAGTCGTTGCCCACGGCCGTGTTGCCGACGCCGACCACGTTCACGCTGTTGCCGCAGACGTTGACCGGCGCGTGCACCGGGGCCTGCACGACGTTGCCGGAGGCCACGCCCGGAGAGTCACTGGCGTGCCCCCGGGCCTGGGAACCACCGTGCGAGGAACCGTGGCCCTGGTCGCCGTGGCCGCCGTGTGCGTGCTTGCCGCCGCCGTTGGAACACTTGTTGCCGGCCGCCGGGTTGAGCAGCCCGACCACGTTCACCGTGTTGCCGCAGACGTTGACCTCGGCCTCCACCGGCGCCTGCACGGTGTTGCCGGAGAGCACGCCCGGCGAGTTGGTGGCGGAGCCCTGCGCGCCGGAGTCGGCGTGGGCCATGCCTCCGGCGGCGGCGAAGACTCCGGACGCGGCCGCCACCGTCATGAGGCCTTTGCGGGTGACCTGTCGCATTGCTGAATTACCTGCCTTAAGCCCTATGTTGTGATCTTGTACACCTTGTCGGGAGACCGAACGGCCCCGGAGTGCATGGCGCGCACTCCGGGGCCGACGGTTTGTTTCAGACCCTCACCGGGTGAGGCACAACGTCACTTGTTGATGCAGGTGTTGCCGAAGGCGGGGTTCAGCAGCCCGATCACCGAGATCGTGTTGCCGCACACGTTCACGGGGACGTGAACCGGCACCTGGACGACGTTGCCGGACGCGACACCCGGGGAGCCGACGGCGGCACCCTGAGCCCCGGCGTCGGCGACGGCCAGACCCGCGCCCGCGAGAACCAGACCACCGGTGGCAGCCGCAGCGGCGACGACCTTCTTGAGCATTATTCCTCCTTGTTGGCAAAGCGACCCCAAGTAGCGAGTCGCATCACCTGTAACGAGGAGGGAGTAATGGAGCTACGAGCTTATGGTCGGATTCACTCGTCACGGTCGACCTTCGTACGGGCGGCCGAATAAGTACCGATGGGCGCCGAACGGGTCAGGACGCGTCGATGAAACGGTCGAGGACGCGCACACCGAACTTCAGGCCCTCCACCGGCACCCGCTCGTCCACGCCGTGGAACATGCCCGCGAAGTCCAGCTCCGGGGGCAGCTTCAGCGGCGCGAAGCCGAAGCCCCGGATGCCGAGGTCGTCGAAGGACTTGGCGTCCGTACCGCCGGAGAGCATGTACGGGACCGCCTTCGCGGCCGGGTCCTCGGCGAGCAGCGCGGACTGCATGGCGTCGACGATCGCCCCGTCGAAGGAGGTCTCCAGCGCCTTGTCGGAGTGCACGTCCTCGCGCCGCACGTTCGGACCGAGGATCTTGTCGAGGTCGGCGAGGAACTCCTCCTCGAACCCGGGCAGGAACCGTCCGTCGACGTGCGCGGTGGCCTCGCCCGGGATGACGTTGACCTTGTAACCGGCGCCGAGCTGGGTGGGGTTGGCGGTGTTCCGCAGCGTCGCGCCGATGAGCTTGGCGATGCCGCCCAGCTTGGCGAGCGTGCCCTCCATGTCCTCCGGGTCGAGCGTGGTGCCGAGCGCGTCGCCGAGTTCGTCGAGGAAGGCGCGGGTGGTCTTGGTGACCCGTACCGGGAACTGGTGGCGGCCGAGGCGGGCGACGGCCTCCGACAGCTCGGTGATGGCGTTGTCGCGGTGGATCATCGAGCCGTGGCCCGCCGTGCCGGCCACGGTCAGCTTCATCCAGTGCATGCCCTTCTCGGCCGTCTGGATCAGATAGAGCCGCCGCTGCTCGCTCACCGTGAACGAGAACCCGCCGACCTCGCTGATCGCCTCGGTGACGCCCTCGAAGAGATCGGCGTGGTTCTTCACCAGGTGCTTCGCCCCGTACGTGCCGCCGGCCTCCTCGTCCGCGAGGAAGGCGAGGACGATGTCGCGCGGGGGCCTGCGGCCGCTGCGCATGCGGTCGCGGACGACCGCCAGCGTCATGGCGTCCATGTCCTTCATGTCGACCGCGCCCCGGCCCCACACACAGCCGTCCGCGACCTCGCCGGAGAAGGGGTGGTGGGTCCAGTCCGCCGCGTTGGCCGGGACGACGTCGGTGTGGCCGTGGATGAGCAGCGCGGGCCGGGACCGGTCCTCGCCCTCGATCCGCGCCACCGTGGAGGCGCGGCCCGGGTGCGACTCGAAGATCTTCGGTTCCAGCCCCACCTCGGCGAGCTTCTCGGCGACGTACTCGGCGGCCGCGCGCTCGCCCGGGCCCGAGTGGTCTCCGAAGTTGCTGGTGTCGATCCGGATCAGCTCGCTGCAGAGGTCGACGACCTCGTCCTCGCCGGTCACACGCCTGCCCGTGTCCGTCTCACTCACGCTGGTTCCTCCCGCGGTCGCTGCTGGTGGTTCCCCCTCATCCTCCTCCTGCCCCACCGCCCGCCCCAAGACCGGGACCGGCCCGTCACACGCCGTTCACGCCCGGCCGTCCCCGGGGACGGGGTGTGATCGGGGGCCCTCGAAAGCCTGGTAATGTTTCCTTCGTCGCCGCGAGGGAAACACGCGCGACAGACACCTTGTCCGGGTGGCGGAATGGCAGACGCGCTAGCTTGAGGTGCTAGTGCCCTTTATCGGGCGTGGGGGTTCAAGTCCCCCCTCGGACACACAGTGGCGAAGGCCGCGACCCTTGGGTCGCGGCCTTCGTGCCTTGCCGGGGACGAAATGTGGGACATATCTCTCCGCATTCGAGAAACCCCAGGTCAGAGCCGCCCGGCCGAACCCTGCGGGTTGCCGTCCGGATGCCTCCGCTTGACCGTCACGACAGGCCGTAGTCACCCGAGCACTAGAGTATGGGGCTTGTTCGGCACCGGTACGGAAATATCCCCAGGCAGACCTGTGGCCCCTCCGGCGCCCCCGGATGGTCCGGGTTCGAGAGGCGAGGATCCGATGGCCGCCGTGTACGAGAGTCCTGACCTGACGCTGCTCGACGGAGAGTTGGCCGAGGGGACCGGGCAGTTCGGCCAGGTGGCCCGTTTCTCGGCCGGTCCCGCGGCCTCCCCCCGTACTCTCGTCGACGTCTTCGAGGCGTCCGTGCGGTCGTACCCGGACGAGCCCGCGCTGGACGACGGGAAGCGGCGGCTGACCTACCGCGCGCTGGCCGTCGAGGTGGAGGACCTGCGGCGACGGCTGGGAGCCGCCGGGGTCGGGCTCGGGGACCGGGTCGGGGTGAGGGTGCCGTCGGGCACCAACGAGCTGTATGTCGCCGTCCTCGCGGTGCTCGCCGCCGGGGCCGCCTATGTGCCCGTGGACGCCGAGGACCCCGACGAGCGGGCCGAGCTGGTGTTCGGCGAGGCCGGGGTACGGGCCGCCATCGGGGCCGGGCACGAACTGACCGTGCACGGCGCGTCCGACTCCCCCGCCGTGACGACAGGCCCTAGGCCCGGGATCGAGCACGACGCGTGGATCATCTTCACCTCCGGGTCGACGGGCAAGCCCAAGGGAGTGGCCGTCAGCCACCGCAGCGCCGCCGCGTTCGTGGACGCCGAGGCGGCGCTGTTCCTGACCGAGGAGCCGATCGGGCCCGGGGACCGGGTGATGGCCGGGCTGTCCGTGGCCTTCGACGCGTCCTGCGAGGAGATGTGGCTGGCCTGGCGGTACGGCGCCTGCCTGGTGCCGGTGCCGCGCGCGCAGGTCAGGAGCGGCGCCGATCTGGGGCCCTGGCTGGTGGAGCAGGAGATCACGGTCGTGTCGACCGTGCCGACCCTGGCCGCGCTGTGGGAGCCCGAGACCCTCAACGACGTACGGCTGCTGATCTTCGGCGGTGAGGCGTGCCCGCCGGAGCTGGCGCAGCGGCTGGTGACGGAGGGGCGGGAGGTCTGGAACACGTACGGGCCGACCGAGGCCACCGTCGTCGCCTGTGCCTCGCTGATGTCCGGCGCGGAGCCGATCCGGATCGGGCTGCCGCTCGACGGGTGGGAGCTGGCCGTCGTCAACGAGGCCGGGGAGCCGGTGCCGATGGGCGGCAGCGGACAGCTCGTGATCGGCGGGGTCGGGCTCGCGCGGTATCTCGACGCCGGGAAGGACGCGGAGAAGTACGCACCACTGAAGTCGCTGGGCTGGGAGCGCGCCTACCGCAGCGGTGACCTGGTGAAGGCCGAGCCCGAGGGGCTGGTCTTCCTCGGGCGGGCCGACGAGCAGATCAAGCTCGGCGGGCGGCGGATCGAGCTGGGCGAGGTCGACGCCGCGTTGCAGGCGCTGCCCGGTGTCGCGGGCGCTGCGGCGGCCGTACGGACCGCGCGGAGCGGCAACCAGCTGCTCGTCGGATACGTGGTCACCCAGGACGGGTGGGACCAGGCGGCGGCCGTGGAGAAGCTGCGGGCCGAGCTGCCGGCCGCTCTGGTGCCGCTGCTGGCGCCGGTGACGGAGCTGCCGACCCGGACGTCCGGGAAGGTCGACAGGAACGCCCTGCCGTGGCCGCTCGCCGACCTGGAGACCGCCGGTCCCACCGAGGAGTTGTACGGGACCGAGGCGTGGCTCGCCGAGCAGTGGGCCGAGGTGCTGGGGATCCCGGTCGGCGGCGCGGGCGACGACTTCTTCGCCATCGGCGGCGGCAGTCTGGCCGCCGCGCAGCTGACGACGCGGCTGCGGACCCGGTACCCGAGCGTCGCGGTGGTGGACATCTACCAGCGGCCCACGCTCAGGAAGCTGGCCAGGTACCTGGAGGAGTCCGGCGGGGAGGACGGTCCCCGGCGGGCCGTCGCACCCGTGCCCGTGCGGGCGCGGGTGGTCCAGTCGCTGGTGCTGGTGCCGCTCTTCACTCTGCTCGGTCTGCGGTGGGTCGTCCCGCTGGCGGCGCTCGGGAATCTGCTCGGGTCGTATGCCTGGCTGCCGACCGCGCCCTGGTGGGCCGTGGCGGTCGGGGCGGTGCTGTTCTTCACCCCGCCGGGGCGGCTGGCGATCGCGGCGGGCGGGGCGCGGCTGCTGCTGCGCGGCGTCGAGCCGGGCCGGTACGCGCGCGGCGGAGGGGTGCATCTGCGGCTGTGGGCGGCCGAGCGGCTGGCCGAGTTCAGCGGGGCGACCTCGCTGACCGGGGTGTGGCTGGAGCGGTACGCGCGCGCTCTGGGCGCCAAGGTCGGGGCCGATGTCGATCTGCACGCGCTGCCGCCGGTGACCGGGATGCTCAAGCTCGGGCGGGGCTCGGCCGTGGAGTCCGAGGTGGACCTCTCCGGGTACTGGCTCGACGGGGACCGGCTGGAGATCGGGCCGGTCAAGGTGGGCGCCGGCGCGGTCGTGGGGACGCGGAGCATGCTGCTGCCGGGGGCCAGGGTCGGCAAGCGGGCCGAGGTGGCGCCCGGGTCGGCCGTGGTCGGCCAGGTCCCCACCGGGCAGCGCTGGGCCGGGGCGCCGGCGGTCAAGCTGGGCAAGGCGAAGCGGAACTGGCCCAAGGAGCGTCCGCAGCGGGGCCTGTTCTGGCGGGCGTCGTACGGGGTGACCGGTGTCGGGCTGACCGCGCTGCCGGTGCTCGCCGGGGTTGCCGCGCTGGCCGTGCTGGGCCTGTTCGTGGATCCGGAGGCCGGGCTCGGCGGTGCCCTGCGGGGCGCGGCCCTGGGGCTGGTGCCGGCCACGCTCACGTTCGGGGCGGCGTACGCGCTGCTCCTGCTGGTCGCCGTGCGGCTGCTGAGCCTCGGGCTGCGGGAGGGGACGCACCCCACGCACAGCCGGGTCGGCTGGCAGGCGTGGACGGTCACCCAGCTGATGGACAAGTCGCGGGAGACGCTGTTCCCGCTGTACGCGGGGCTGGTCACGCCGGTGTGGCTGCGGCTGCTCGGGATGCGGATCGGCCGGGGCGCGGAGGTGTCGACGGTGCTGGCGCTGCCGAGTCTGACGACGGTCGGCGAGGGGGCGTTCCTCGCGGACGACACCCTGACCGCGCCGTACGAGCTCGGCGGGGGCTGGATGAGGATCGGGCGGGCGGAGATCGGGCGGCGGGCGTTCCTGGGGAACTCCGGGATGACCGCGCCGGGGCGTTCCGTGCCGGACGGCGGTCTGGTGGGGGTGCTGTCGGCGACGCCGAAGAAGGCGAAGAAGGGCAGCTCGTATCTGGGGCTGCCGCCGGTCAGGCTGCCCCGGGCGGTGTCCGACGGCGATCAGAGCCTGACGTACGAGCCGCCGGCGCGGCTGCTGTGGGCGCGGGCGCTGGTGGAGCTGTGCCGGATCGTGCCGGTGTTCTGCTCGGCTGGGCTCGCGCTGCTGACGGTGGCGGCGCTGAGCGCGCTGGGCGGCTGGGCGTGGCTGTGGGGCGGCGTCGTGCTGCTGGGGGCGGGGGTGCTGGCGGGTCTGGTGTCCGTCGTCGCGAAGTGGCTGCTCGTGGGGCGGCACCGCACGGGTGAGCATCCGCTGTGGAGCGGTTTCGTGTGGCGCAACGAGCTGGCGGACACCTTCGTGGAGGTGCTGGCGGTGCCGTGGCTGGCAGGGGCGGTGCCGGGGACGCCTGTGCTGAACGTGTGGCTGCGTGGGCTGGGGGCGCGGATCGGCAAGGGGGTGTGGGTCGAGAGTTACTGGCTACCCGAGACCGACCTCGTGACGCTCGGCGACGGGGCCACGGTGAACCGGGGATGCGTCCTGCAGACCCACCTCTTCCACGACCGGATCTTGCGGACGGATACTGTGGAGCTCCGTGAGGGTGCCACCTTGGGCCCGGGCGGAATCGTCCTGCCCGGCAGTGTGGTCGGGGCCCGCACCACGCTGGGTCCGGCGTCGCTGGTCATGGCCGCGGAGTCCGTTCCCGACGACACCCGGTGGCTGGGCAACCCGATCGAGTCATGGCGCCGCTGACCGCGGCCCGTGCGGCGTCGGGCGACCCGGGGGACGATGGACGTCGTACGAGAGCGGAGCGGGGAGCAGAAGCGGCAGTGGCGGTTCAGCAGTCAGTGGGTCCGGACCCGTACTTCCCGGCGAACGGTGATTCCCGTTACCGGGTGCATCGGTACGAGCTGGCTGTGGACTACCGACCAGGGCCGAACCGGCTGTCGGGCACCGCGCGGCTCAACGCCATAGCGGGCCGGGCCGCGCTCGCCGAGTTCCAGCTGAACCTCGCCGACTTCAAGATCGGGCGGGTGCGGGTCGACGGGCGGGCGCCGCACTACTCGCACCGGGGCGGCCGGCTGCGGATCCGGCCCGCCAAGCCGATCCGGCCCGGGGCCGCGTTCACCGTGGAGGTGCACTGGTCGGGCAATCCCAAGCCGGTGAACAGCCCCTGGGGCGGGCTCGGTTGGGAGGAGCTGACCGACGGGGCGCTGGTCGCGAGCCAGCCGGTCGGGGCGCCGTCCTGGTATCCGTGCAACGACCGGCCGGCCGACAAGGCCTCGTACCAGATCTCGGTGACGACGCCGTCGGCGTACCAGGTGGTGGCGGGCGGGCGGCTGCTCACCCGTACGGCGAAGGCGTCCACGACGACGTGGGTGTACGAGCAGTCGGCGCCGACGTCGAGCTATCTGGTGGGGCTGGCGATCGGCCGGTACCAGACGGTGCTGCTGGGCGATCCGCGGCCGGGCGGGGTGCCCCAGCACGGGCACATCCCGGCGCACCTGCTCACCGAGTTCTCGCGGGACTTCGCGCGGCAGCCGGTGATGATGGAGCTGTTCGAGGAGCTCTTCGGGCCGTACCCGTTCGGGGAGTACGCGGTGGTGGTGACCGAGGAGGAGCTCGATGTCCCGGTCGAGGCCCAGGGGTTGTCGCTGTTCGGCGCCAACCACGTGGACGGGGCGCGGGGTTCGGAGCGGCTGGTGGCGCACGAGCTGGCGCACCAGTGGTTCGGCAACAGCGTCTCCATCGCGGACTGGCGGCACATCTGGCTGAACGAGGGGTTCGCCAAGTACGCCGAGTGGCTGTGGTCGGAGCGTTCCGGTGGACGTACGGCGCATCAACTGGCGGCCTCCGCGCACCAGAAGCTCGCCGCGCTGCCGCAGGATCTGCGGTTGGCCGACCCGGGCCGCAAGCTGATGTTCGACGACCGGCTCTACGAGCGCGGAGGGCTCACCGTCCACGCCGTGCGCTGTGCCCTCGGTGACGAGGCGTTCTTCCGGATGCTGCGCGGCTGGGCGACCGTCCACCGCGGCGGTGCCGTGACGACGGCCGGCTTCACGGCGCACGCCGGCCGCTACGCCGACGGGCCGCTGGACGCCCTGTTCCGGGCCTGGCTGCAGGAGCCGGCACTGCCGCCCCTGCCGTCCCCGAGGGAGCCCGGGGTGCCGGCGCGACCGCCGTATCCGCCGACGAACGCGGGGTCGGCGTAGCGGCCGGCGTGCGCGGGGTCGGCCGGGAAGCGGGCACAATGGCGGGCATGTCGTCGCGCCGCAGTGGGTCCAGGGCCAGGTCGAAGAGCACGTCCGGGGCGTCTTCGCCGGCCCCTCGCACGTGTCCCTGCGGGCTGGGGAAGACCTACGAGGACTGCTGCGGCCGGTACCACTCCGGCAGCGCCGCCGCGCCGACCGCCGAGGCTTTGATGCGGTCCCGGTACAGCGCGTTCGTGATGCGCGACGAGGCGTATCTGCTGCGCAGTTGGCATCCCCGCACCCGGCCCGCCGACGTCGCCTTCGACACGACCATGCGCTGGACCGGCCTGGAGATCCTGGACACCCGGGACGGCTCCGCCTTCCACACCACTGGCACCGTCACCTTCCGCGCCTCGTACCGCGGCGGCTCGATGCACGAACGCAGCCGGTTCGAGCGGGTGGACGGGGCGTGGGTGTACGTGGACGGCGAGTTTCCGGAGTCATAACCGACTGCTTCGCCCTGCTCCCGGCCGTCGGCGACGACCGGGAGGCGTTCAAGGGGCGCTGGGAGGACCGGCTCTGGCTGAACGTGCCGGGGCCGTTGTACGGCGCCGAGACCGACACCTGCCGGACCGGGCGGCTGCACGCGCCCGCTCATGGGCGGGCACGGATCGCGGAGTACCTGACCCGCCGGAGCGGCGAGTGGGGGGAGTTCGACGCTCGGTCGGAGCAGGGGCTCGTGGCGGCGGTCCGGGACTTCGAGGCGTACGTCGCCGACGGGTTGGCGACGGACCTGCGGGTGTACCTGTACCGGCTGGAGGAGCGGCGGGCACCCGGGGACGGCGACCGGTTGCCCGTGCTGTGCGGGCCGGGTGTCTTGGCGCGGTCGGGGGTTGACGCTAGGCCCGCATGTTCGGAAGTCGCGTATTCGGGGATGGCCTGCCTACCGTCATGGCACCAGGCACCCTGTGTCTGTTGGGCGCCGTCGTGTTCCCGGCTCTACTCCCGAACGAGTTCGTAGACAGCCCGTTGAGGGTCGGTTTTGACGATGAGCCCGTCCGCGCACAGGTCGCGGAGGATCTTCCGGACGCGCTTCTCCGCTGCCCGTCGGTCTTCCCAGGTGTGCCCGTGGTCGTCCAGAGCCTGGATGGCACGCTGCGGATCCCAGGTGCCACCGAGGGCGCGAATCGCCTGTGCGAGGGCATGCCGGTCGGGATGATCCTTCTTGCGGTGGTTGGCGATGCTGGCAGGGGCGCCGCTGTAGTTGCAGTCGGAGCACTTCTCCCATGAGCAGTCCGGATCGGTGACGGCGGCGTGGCGGACGGAATGGTGCGAGCCGAAGCCGTGGGCGTGGAGCAGTTGAGCGACGGACCCGTCGTACTTGAGGGCCATGAGCGCTGCTTCGGCGATCTTGTCGTGGCCGGCGGCGAAGAACTTGCCCAGGCCGACGTCCTTCCCGCAGCCGCACCAGCACTTGCCGGTCGGGATGAGGCGAGGCTTTTCGTTGCTTGGCATGAATCCAAGGTAGCAGCCCTTGGAACTAAGCCAAGGAGTAAATCCAAGGATGTAATCCAAGGGTTGTATTGGCGCAAGTACGGCTCGGCGTCGACAACGTGATGCACGACGGCGACACCGTGCTGCTGCGGCTCGGGGATCCAGCCTTGCCCATTCCCGCGCCGGTCGCTGACCTGCTGCTGGAGGCTGGAGGACATCGCTGAACGCGACAAGATGAGCACCGCGACCAACCCGGCGTCGAGCGGGCACGGTTGAGCATGGGAGCCCTTTGCCATCTGCTCATCGCGGCTCCCCCGCTCCGCCCTGGACTCACTGGAGGAAAACAGCCCGCGCAATCTCGTCGGGGGCCGCGCCGGCCTCCGCGACCAGTTCCCCGTCAGCGGACCAGATGCCTGAACGGCCGAACGTGCGGTCGAACCCGCCGCCGGTCGGACCCGCGAAGGCCGCCGCGACGACCCACACCCCGTGGTCGGCTGCGACCCGGCGGGCGCGCTCGCCATGGGCCTCGGCCTCGTGATCCGCGTGGACAACCCCGGCGACGTACCCGTCGATCCCCAGCGCGGCCGTCTTCGCGGCATGCTCAGGGATACCCGTGTCGCGACAGACGGCGAGACCCAGCCGCCACCCGTCCACTTCGATCACGGCGGGCTCCCCCGGCACAAAGCGGGCGGCCTCGCTGCCGTGGAGGTACACCTTCCCGTAGGCCACGCGCGCACCGTCTCCCCCCACAGCCAGGATGCCGATGCGCGGACCCGGCACAGGCGCGCCGACCAGGGCAAGCGCCCCCGTCTCCACGCACGCGGCGACGATCGGAGCCAGCCGTTCATCGTCCGGAACGACCGGCACCGCGTCCAACTCGTATCCCGTCAGCGACATCTCGGGGAAAACCACCACGCGCGCGTCCGCCGCCCGAACGGCCTCCGCATGAGCCACCGCGTTGGCCATCACGTCGTAAGCCGTGCATCTCGGCTGCGCTACCGCGATGCGCAACGGCTGCTTCACCCCGGACTCCCTTCGTCGCATCCCCCGAGCATGTGTGAAGCCCCTGGTCACGCGTTCACGGGGCCAGGATGTCCAGTTCCTGGAGGGCGCCGGTCGTGATCTCCCTGGTGAGTTGTTCGGCCCGGGGGGCGTCGTGTTCGCGGATGGCCTCGGCGACCTGGACGTGGAGGGTGACGGCGGCGGGGTCGGGGTCGTGGAACATCACGGCGTGGTGGGTGCGGCCGGCGAGGACCTCCTCGACGACGTCGCCGAGGCGGGCGAACATCTCGTTGCCGGAGGCGTCGAGGATCAGGCGGTGGAAGGCGACGTCGTGCCGGAGGTAGCCCTCCAGTTGGTGGCCGCGTGAGTGGGCGACCATGCCGATGGCGCACTCGGTGAGCGCGGCGCACTGCTGGGCGGTGGCGTTGCGGGCGGCGAGGCCCGCGGCGATCGGTTCGACGGCGGAGCGCAGGACCGTGAGGGAGCGCAGCTGGCGGGGGCGGTCCGCGCCGTCCAGCCGCCAGCGGATGACCTGCGGGTCGTAGACGTTCCACTCGGCCGGCGGGCGGACGATCACGCCGACCCGGCGGCGGGACTCGACCAGGTGCATGGACTCCAGCACGCGGACCGCCTCGCGCATCACGGAGCGGGACACCTCGAAGGTCTGGGCGAGTTCGTCCGTGCGCAGCACGCTGCCCGGCGGGTACTCGCCCGCCGTGATCGCCGGACCGAGGGTCTCCAGAACTCGGCCGTGCAGCCCTCGGCCCGGTGTGGTCATGGGGATCAGGGTACGAGGAGAGGGGAGCGAACAAAAAGTCAGACTTATTTGGGTCGAGGGCTTGAACTCGTCGTACCTAATGGGTTTCAGTGTCGTCGGCGTCGGGTGACGTCTGAGATGTCGACGGAGACAGCGAGGTAGTGATGCGTACCCCTCATGTCGTCGTGGTGATGGGCGTGGCAGGGACCGGGAAGACCACGATCGGCCCCCTGCTCGCGGCTCGGCTCGGCGTTCCCTACGCCGAGGGCGACGACTTCCACCCCGCGGCCAACATCGCCAAGATGTCGGCCGGGACACCGCTGGACGACGCGGACCGGTGGCCGTGGCTGGACGCCATCGGTGGCTGGGCGCACGACCGGGCCGGACTCGGCGGGGTGGTCAGCTGTTCCGCGTTGAAGCGCTCCTACCGGGACCGCCTGCGGGCGGCGGCACCCGGTGTCGTCTTCGTGCATCTCGCCGGTGACCGGCCCCTCATCGAGGACCGGATGTCCCACCGGCAGGGCCACTTCATGCCCACGGCGCTGCTCGACTCGCAGTTCGCCACGCTGCAGCCGCTGGAGGCGGACGAGGCGGGCGTCGCGGTCGATGTGTCGGGCGCGCCCGAGGAGATCGCCGAGCGGGCGGTCGCGGCGTTGCGGGAGTTCGATCCGGCGTCGTCGTAGGCCCTCGGCCCGCCGCGTCCTCCTTGCACCGCCTCCCCCACCCCCCACCTCCCCTGAAACCTCCCCAACCAAGGAATCACCGTGACCAGACTCAACGTCGAGCTGCTGGCAGCGGACCCCGTCGAGCCGATCACCTCGGCGGGGCACGCACAGCTGGGCATCGCCGTACTGGCGGGCATCGCCGTGATCGTCGTGCTCATCACCAGGTTCAAGGTGCACGCCTTCCTGGCGCTGACCATCGGCTCGCTCGCGCTCGGCGCGTTCGCCGGGGCACCGCTGGACAAGGCGATCGCCAGCTTCACCACCGGGCTCGGGACGACCGTGGCCGGGGTCGGCGTGCTCATCGCGTTGGGCGCGGTCCTCGGCAAGCTGCTGGCGGACTCCGGGGGCGCCGACCAGATCGTCGACACCATCCTCGCCAAGGCCCAGGGGCGGGCGATGCCGTGGGCGATGGTGCTGATCGCCTCGGTCATCGGGCTGCCGCTGTTCTTCGAGGTCGGGATCGTGCTGCTGATCCCGGTGGTGCTGATGGTCGCCAAGCGCGGCAACTACTCGTTGATGCGCATCGGCATTCCGGCCCTCGCGGGTCTGTCCGTGATGCACGGGCTGATCCCGCCGCACCCCGGTCCGCTGGTCGCGATCGACGCGGTGCAGGCCAACCTGGGGGTGACGCTGGCGCTGGGGCTGGTGGTCGCGATACCGACGGTGATCATCGCCGGGCCGCTGTTCTCGAAGTACGCGGCGCGCTGGGTGGACGTCCCGGTGCCCGAGCGCATGATCCAGGCGAGGCCCTCGGAGGAGCTGGAGAAGCGGCCCGGCTTCGGCGCGACCGTGGCGACCGTCCTCCTGCCGGTCGTCCTGATGCTGGCCAAGGCGCTCGTGGACATCGTCGTGGACGACCCCGAGAACATGGTCCAGCGGGTCTTCGACGTGGCCGGTTCGCCGCTGATCGCGCTGCTCGCGGCCGTGCTCGTGGGCATGTTCACGCTGGGGCGGGCCGCCGGGTTCACCAAGGAGCGGCTGGGGTCGACCGTCGAGAAGTCCCTCGCGCCGATCGCGGGCATCCTGCTGATCGTCGGCGCGGGCGGAGGCTTCAAGCAGACGCTGATCGACTCCGGGGTCGGGCGGATGATCCTGGAGATCTCCGAGGACTGGTCGATCCCCGCGCTCGTGCTGGCCTGGCTGATCGCGGTCGCGATCCGGCTGGCGACCGGGTCGGCCACGGTCGCGACGATCTCGGCGGCCGGCCTGGTGGCACCGCTGGCCGCGGACATGTCGACGGCCCACACCGCCCTGCTCGTCCTCGCCATCGGCGCGGGCTCCCTCTTCTTCAGCCACGTCAACGACGCCGGCTTCTGGATGGTGAAGGAGTACTTCGGGATGAGCGTCGGCCAGACCATCAAGACCTGGTCGGTGATGGAGACGATCATCTCGGTGGTGGCGGGGGCGATCGTGCTGCTGCTGTCGCTGATCATCTAGGGGCGCGGACCGTCGAGGAGCGCTGCGTTCCGCCCACTGTCGAGGAGCGCTGCTCGTTCAGCGGACGGTCGAGGAGCGCTGCTCGTTCAGCGGACGGTCGAGGAGCGCTGCTCGTTCAGCGGACGGTCGAGGAGCGCTGCTCGTGCAAGCGCCGGGCAGCTGGAAGTCCGGCACCTGCCGCAGTCCGCCGCCGTGGCCGAGCGTCACGGCGGCGGACCTGCGGGTGCGCAGCAGGCACACGTGTCAGGGGCGGACGCGCGTCAGGGACACGCGTCGGAGGCGGACGCCCGACGGAGGCGGACGCCCGTCGAGGGCCGATTCACCCGACCGGAGCAGCAGGCCACCGCAGGGGGCGACGGCCTACGGCCGCCACAGCGGGTGCTCCCGGTCCGCCCACTCACGGCTCACCGACCCCGTGCGCAGCCCCCGTCGGGCCTCCGGGTCGCCCAGGGCCATGCCGATGTGGCCGGCCAGGACGATGCCGATGGTCAGGGCCAGCCAGTCGTGCACGAAGGTCGCGCTGGTGCGCCACATCAGGGGGGTGATGTGGGTGAACCACATCATCAGGCCCGTGGCGAGCATGACGAGGGTGGCTCCGGCGATCCAGGCGGCGTAGAGCTTCTGACCGGCGTTGAACTTCGCGGCGGGGCGCGGGCCCGGTACGCGGCGGCGGGCGGCGCGGAGCCAGAGGCGGTCGTGCGGGCCCCAGCGATTGAGGCGGCCGAGGTCCGCGCGGAACGCGCGGGAGGCCAGGCCCGCCAGGACCGGGAGCGGCAGGAGCAGGCCCGTCCACTGGTGGACCGTCACCACCAGGGCCCGGCGGCCGACCAGTTCCGCGAGGGCCGGGAGGTAGAGGCAGGCCGCCGTCGCCACGCAGACCCCCATCAGGGCGGCGGTCGTCCGGTGGATCCAGCGTTCGGCGGCGGTGAAGCGCGGGACGCGGGAGTCCGTGACGACCGGCCGTTGCTCAAGTCGTCGGTTCATCGTCCCGCCCGTTCGATCGGCCGACCCACGCGTCGATGTCGTAGCCCCGTTCCTCCCAGTAGCCGGGCTCGACATCCTCGGTGACCTCGATGCCCGAGAGCCACTTCGCCGACTTGTAGAAGTACATGGGGGCGACGTACAGGCGGACGGGGCCGCCGTGGTTGTGGCTGAGGTCCTTGTCCTGCATGCGCAGGGCCACCAGGACGTCCGCGCGGCGGGCCTGCTCCAGGCTGAGGCTCTCGCTGTACGCCCCGTCGAAGCAGGTGAAGCGGACCGCTCCGGCGGAGGAGCGCACCCCCGCCGCGTCCAGCAGCACGGAGAGCCGTACGCCCTCGAAGGGGGTGTCCGGCACGCGCCAGCCGGTGACGCACTGGACGTCCTTCACCATGCGGGTCTGCGGAAGGGCCCGCAGGTCGGCGAGGGTGTAGGTGCCGGGCTTGTCGACCAGGCCGTCGACCGTGAGGCGGTAGTTCTTCGCGGTCCTGCGCGGTACGGACGACGTCACGGAGTAGTAGCGGAAGCCACCGCCGTTGGGGAGCAGGCCGCTCAGTCCGGTGGGGTCCTTCTGGGCCGCCTCGCCGAGGAACGCCTCCATGCCGCGCTGGAGGACGGGCGCGGAGACGACGCCGAGGGCGCCGAGTCCGAGGGTGCCGAGGAGGATACGGCGGCCGATCGGTCGGCCCGGCTCCCGGCCGCCCCGGTCCTCCTGCGCTTCGAGGTGCTCCGTCGGCGCTTCCCGCGCTTCGGGATGTTCAGGGTTCACCCATTGATTCGAACATCCGCCGCCCCCGTCATGCCAGGAACGGCGGAAATTCGCCGGAATTCCTCACCCGCCGGAACCTCCGCGAGGGGGCCGGCGGGACGCGGATCAGGCCGTCGCCTTCGCCGCCGCCCGGCCCGCCGTGCGGCCCGAGAACAGGCAGCCGCCGAGGAACGTCCCCTCCAGGGAGCGGTAGCCGTGCACGCCGCCGCCGCCGAAGCCGGCGGCTTCGCCCGCCGCGTACACGCCCTCCAGCGGGTCGCCGCCCTCGGTGAGGACCCGGGAGGAGAGGTCCGTCTCCAGGCCGCCGAGGGTCTTGCGGGTCAGGATGTTCAGGCGGACGGCGATCAGCGGACCCGCCTTGGGGTCGAGGATGCGGTGCGGGGTGGCGGTGCGGATGAGCTTGTCGCCGAGGTAGTTGCGGGCCCCACGGATCGCCATGACCTGGAGGTCCTTGGTGAAGGGGTTGGCGACCTCACGGTCCCGGGAGACGATCTCGCGGCGCAGCTCCGCCTCGTCGATCAGCGGGTCCTTGGTGAGCGCGTTCATCCCGCGGACCAGGGAGGCGAGGTCCTTCTCGACGACGAAGTCGACGCCGTGGTCCATGAAGGCCTTCACCGGGCCGGGGACGTCCGCGCGGGCCCGGATGAAGACGTCCTTGATGGACTTGCCCGTCAGGTCGGGGTTCTGCTCGGAGCCGGAGAGGGCGAACTCCTTGCCGATGATCTTCTGGTCGAGCACGAACCAGGTGTAGTCGTACCCGGTCTTCATGATGTGTTCGAGGGTGCCGAGGGTGTCGAAGCCCGGGAAGAGCGGCACGGGCAGGCGCTTGCCGCGGGCGTCCAGCCAGAGCGAGGACGGGCCGGGCAGGACGCGGATGCCGTGGTTGTCCCAGATGGGGTTCCAGTTCTGGATGCCCTCGGTGTAGTGCCACATCCGGTCGCGGTTGATGAGGTGCGCGCCCGCCTCCTCGGCGATGCCGAGCATCCGGCCGTCCACGTGCGCGGGCACACCGGAGATCATCTTCTCCGGGGGGTTTCCGAGGCGCTCGGGCCAGTTGGCGCGGACCAGGTCGTGGTTGCCGCCGATGCCGCCGGAGGTGACGATCACGGCCTGCGCCTTCAGCTCGAAGGCGCCGGTGACCTCGCGGCTGCTCGGCTGACCGCGTTCGATCGTCGACGGTTCCAGGATCTCGCCGGTCACGGTGTCGACGGAGCCCGCACTGCGTGCCAGTCCGGTCACCCGGTGCCGGAACTTCAGTTGGACCAGCCCCCGGCGTACGCCTTCCCGTACCCGCCGCTCGAAGGGCGCGACGAGGCCGGGGCCGGTGCCCCAGGTGATGTGGAAGCGGGGGACGGAGTTGCCGTGGCCGTTGGCGTCGTAGCCGCCGCGCTCGGCCCAGCCGACCACCGGGAAGAAGCGGACGCCCTGCTGGTGGAGCCAGGACCGCTTCTCGGTGGCCGCGAAGTTCACGTACGCCTCGGCCCACTTGCGCGGCCAGTGGTCCTCCTCGCGGTCGAAGGCGGCCGTGCCCATCCAGTCCTGGAGGGCGAGGGCGTGGCTGTCCTTGATCCGCAGCCGGCGCTGCTCGGGCGAGTCGACGAAGAAGAGCCCGCCGAAGGACCAGTGCGCCTGGCCACCGATCGACTGCTCCGGCTCCTGGTCGAGGAGGATCACCTTGCGGCCCGCGTCGACGAGCTCCGCGGTCGCCGCGAGCCCGGCGAGGCCCGCCCCGATCACGATCACATCTGCGTCGTACGACATGGAGGACGTCCTCTCGGGAACGGGTCAGGCAACCGGGGCACACGGAACGGGCCGGGTACGGCCCCCCGCGCTTGTTACCGGCCGGTCAGCAGCTTAGGGATCAGATCCTTCGGCAGAAGGCGTGACCTAGTCAACTGCCAAGATGTGTCTCCCCTTACGGACAGCCCACGGCGGGGTGGCTGCAGTCGGCTGAATACGTATCGAGTCACCCGTCGGGGCACAAATCGCCTCCCGGCCCCTCGACGGCCCGCAGGGCCGTGTGCTTCAGGGGCGCGGGGAACCGCGCGAGAACTCCCACCGGGTCGGCAGCCGGACGCCGCGGTCGCCCCGCCCTGCTTGGATGAAGCCATGCGCGCAGCCGACGAGATCCTCGACATCGTGGACGAGAACGACCAGGTCATCGGACAGGCACCGCGGGGGGAGGTGTATGCCCGAGGGATGCGGCACCGGGCCGTGTTCGTGCTGGCCAGGGACGCCGGAGGGCGGATCTTCGTGCATCGGCGCACGGCGACGAAGCTGGTCTTCCCTTCGCTGTACGACATGTTCGTCGGCGGGGTCGTCGGGGCGGGCGAGTCCTACGACGACGCGGCGCTCCGCGAGGCCGAGGAGGAGCTGGGGGTCCCCGGGCTGCCGCGTCCGGAGCCGCTGTTCAAGTTCCTGTACGACGACGGGGCGGGACGCACCTGGTGGTCGGCCGTGTACGAGGTCCGCTGCGATTCGCCGGTGAACCCCCAGGTCGAGGAGGTCGCCTGGCACGGGTTCCTCACGGAGGCGGAGCTGGGGCGACGTCTGGGCGAGTGGGAGTGGGTGCCGGACGGGGTGGCGGCGTACGAACGGCTGAAGGAGGACAGGGGCGACTGACGTTCGAAGCCGACCGGTAGTGTCCTGTGCGTGATCGAATTTGTACGGAACGTCCGGCTCTGGTTCGTCCCCGAGGACGTCCGGAAGGACGGCCGGACCCCGGACTACCGGTTCTCACTGGCCAATGAGCGCACGTTCCTGGCCTGGCTGCGCACCGCGCTCGCGCTCATCGGCGGCGGCTTCGCGGTGGACCAGTTCCTGCCGGACCTGCGCTGGGGCTGGCGGGTCGGGCTCGCACTCGCCCTGCTGGCCGCGGGGGTGCTGTGCGCGCTGCGGGCGGTCAACCACTGGGTGCGCTGCGAACGGGCGATGCGACGCGGGGAGGACCTGCCGGTGTCGCGCTTCCCGGCACTGCTCGGCGTCGTCGTCGCCGTGGTCGCCGTGGCGATGGTGGTCGTCGTGCTGCTGGGGTGGGAGGGGTGAGCCAGGCGCCCGCTCCCCCGGCGTCCCCCGACCGCGACCCCGGCCTCCAGCCCGAGCGGACCCGGCTCGCCTGGCGCCGTACGACCCTCGCGGGGGCCGTGATCGCCGTACTCGCGGCGAAGTCGGCGCTGCACGGTGGGCCGTCGACGGTCGGCGTGGTGGCCGCGGCCCTGTGCGCGGTGCTGTGGGGGGCCTTCCTGGCGCTCGCCCACCGCCGTATCGCCACTCTGGCCGCCGCCCGCCCTGCCTCCCTCGCGCCTCCGGTCGCCACGACGGCCGCCCTGTGCGTGATCGCCCTCGCGGTGTGCGGGGCGGCGCTGGTGTTCTGAGGGGCAAGTCTTGGTGTGTGCATGGAGTTTCAGAAAGGAAGAATTGAGACTTCTGTGCCTAGCCTGGATATGTCACCCCTCGTACCAGCGAAGGCGAGCACCATGACCACCCTGCACCAGGAGCACCCCGTCCACGACCACGACCACGGCCCGACCTGCGGACACACCTCCGTGGCGCACGGTGACCACACCGACTACGCGCACGACGGGCACCTGCACCGCGAGCACTCCGGGCACTGGGACGAGTGCGAGCCGAGCGGGCACACCGCGCACGACGGCCACTCCCACGAGCACGGCGAGGACTGCGGGCACCAGGCGGTCACGCACGGGGACCATGTGGACTATGTGCACGACGGACACCGGCACGCCGCCCACGACGGGCACTGGGACGACCACTGACACGACGGTGTTCCCCTACCCCGGATTCCACCGGTTCGTCGCCGACTGGCAGGCTCTGACCAGCAGTTGGCGACGATCCGGGGGGATGAAGGGAATCACTATGACCGCGGAAGAGCCGTACACCGTCGAACTCGCGAGCGACGTGTACGCGTATGTGCAGCCGGACGGCGGATGGTGTCTGAACAACTCGGGTTTCGTGAGTGACGGCACCTCCACCCTGCTCGTGGACACGGCGGCGACGGAACGCCGGACCCGCGCACTGGGGGCCGCGCTCGACGCGACCGGCGTCCCGAGGCCCCGTCTCCTGGTCAACACCCACCACCACGGGGACCACACCTACGGCAACGGCTTCTTCACGCCGGCCGCCACCCTCGTCTCGCACTCGGCCTGCCGCCGCGAGGCCCTCGCCAGCGGACAGCACCTGCATCTGCTCTGGCCGCAGACCGACTTCGGGGACGTGAGCATCCAGGGGGCGGACCTGACGTACGACGACCGGGTGACGCTGCACGTCGGCGACATCGAGGCCCACGTCATCCACCCCGGCGTCTCGCACACCGTCGGCGACTCGGTGGTGTGGCTGCCGCACCGCCGGGTGCTGTTCGCGGGGGACCTGGTCTTCGAGGGCGGGACGCCGTTCTTCCTCATGGGGTCGCTGAGCGGTTCGCTGCGGGCGCTGGCGCTGCTGCGCGAGCTGGGCGCCGAGACCGTCGTCCCCGGGCACGGGCCGGTGACCGACCCGTCGGCGTTCGACAGGGCCGAGCGGTACATGCGGTTCGTCGCCGAGGTCGCCGAGAAGTCGCACGCGGCCGGGCTCACGCCGTTGGAGGCCGCGCGGAGCACGGATCTCGGGGAGTACGCCGCCCTGCCGGAGAGCGAGCGGCTGGTGGCGAACCTGCGGCGGGCGTACGCCGAGCTGGACGGGGAGCCGGAGGGCGAGGGCGTCGACCCGTTCGCCGGGTTCATGGACATGGCGACCCTCAACGGCGGGGAGATGATGACCTGCCACGCGTGAGGGCCAGCGCGGCGGTGCGCGGGCTCGTGCGCAGGGCGTACGCGTGACGCGTGCGCAGGGCGTACGCCTGACCGTGCGTTTTTCGGGATCCGGCCGGCCGTGACCGGCCGGATCCCGTCGAGACGCCGATCACTTTCGCCTCGCCCACTGGACGGCATACCGACCGGTCGGCATCATGAGACAGGTCCCGGTAGAACGCGTTCGCGTGTAGGAGCGATGATGCACCCAGACCACCCGCCAGGTCTCGACCCCGACCGGCTGCGTGCCCTGCTCGACGCCGAGCGGCCCGGACTCGTGAGCGGCCCGCTCACCGGCCGGCTGATCGAGGGCGGACGGTCGAACCTGACGTACGAGGTCACGGACGGCACCGCGAAGTGGGTCGTACGGCGGCCGCCGCTGGGCCATGTGCTGGCGACCGCGCACGACATGAAGCGGGAGCACCGCGTGATCAGCGCGCTGCACCCGACGGATGTGCCGGTGCCCCGTCCCGTGCTGCTGTGTGAGAACCCCGAGAACGGTGCCGTGCTCGGTGCGCCCTTCTACGTCATGGACTTCGTCGACGGCACCCCGTACCGCACCGCCGAGCAGCTGGCCCCGCTCGGTCCCGAGCGCACCCGGGCCGCCGTGCTGGGCCTGGTCGACACCCTCGTCGAACTGCACGCCGTGGACCCGGCCGAGGTGGGCCTCGCCGATTTCGGGCGCCCGGAAGGCTTCCTGGACCGGCAGCTGCGGCGCTGGGGCAAGCAGTTGGACGCCTCCCGCAACCGCGAGCTGGCCGGCATCGACGAACTCCACGCGACGCTGGGGCGCCGTCTCCCCCACTCCCCCGCCGCGACGGTCATCCACGGCGACTACCGCCTCGACAACGTGCTGCTCGGCGACGACGACGCGATCAAGGCCATCCTCGACTGGGAGATGTCCACGCTCGGCGATCCCCTCACCGACCTGGGGCTGCTCGTGATGTACAGCGTGCCGCTGGCCACGCCCGACTCCCCCGTCTCGACGACCGCGACGGCCGCCGGGCACCCGGAGCCGGCCGAGATCGTCGAGCGGTACGCGGCGCGCTCGGGCCGCGACGTCTCCTCGGTGGCCTGGTACACGGCGTTCGCGTGGTTCAAGCTCGCCGTGATCCTGGAGGGCATCCACTACCGGTACACCCTCGGCCAGACGGTCGGCCGCGGCTTCGACCGCATCGGCGACCTGGTCCCCGTCTTCATCGAACACGGCCTGACGACTCTTCGTACCGGCTCCGGTTCCGGCTCCCAGGAGGGCTGATCCCCATGGACTTCGCATTCGACGCGCGTACGGAAGAACTGCGCGCCAAGCTCCTCGCCTTCATGGACGAGCACGTGTACCCGGCGGAGGCCGTGGCCGAGGAGCAGCGGGCCGAGCTGGACTCGCCCTGGGACACGCCGGCCGTGGTGGAGGAGCTGAAGGCCGAGGCCCGCAGGCAGGGCCTGTGGAACCTCTTCCTGCCCGACTCCGAGTACGGCGCGGGCCTCACCAACCTCCAGTACGCGCCGCTCGCCGAGATCACCGGCCGGTCCCCGCAGCTGGCGCCGACCGCGCTGAACTGCGCGGCGCCCGACACGGGCAACATGGAGGTGCTGAGCCAGTTCGGCGACGAGGCACAGCGCAAGCAGTGGCTGGAGCCGTTGCTCGCCGGTGAGATCCGGTCGGCGTTCGCGATGACGGAGCCGGAGGTCGCCTCCTCGGACGCCACCAACATCACCACGCTGATCGAGCGCGACGGTGACGACTACGTCATCACCGGGCGCAAGTGGTACATCTCCGGGGCCATGAACCCCGACTGCCGGATCTTCATCGTGATGGGCAAGACGGACCCGGACGGCGCCGACATCCGCCGCCAGCAGTCGATGATCCTGGTGCCGCGCGACACCCCGGGCGTCACCGTGAAGCGGGCGATGCGGGTGTTCGGGTACGAGGACCACTACCACGGCGGTCACGCCGAGGTGATCTTCGAGGGTGCGCGGGTGCCGGCGTCGAACCTGATCGGCGAGGAGGGCGGCGGGTTCGCCATCGCGCAGGCGCGGCTGGGTCCCGGGCGCATCCACCACTGCATGCGGCTCATCGGGATGGCCGAGCGTGCGATCGAGCTGATGTGCCGGCGGGCGGTGGCGCGGGAGGCCTTCGGCAAGGCGCTGGCTCAGCAGGGGGTGGTGCACAACTGGATCGCCGACGCGCGGGTGGCCGTCGAGCAGTTGCGGCTGCTGGTGCTGAAGACGGCCTGGATGATGGACACGGTGGGCAACAAGGGGGCCCACGCCGAGATCCAGGCGATCAAGATCGCCACGCCCCGGACGGTCGTGGACATCATCGACCGGGCGATCCAGCTGCACGGTGCGGGGGGTGTCAGCCAGGACTTCCCGCTGGCGGAGCTGTACGCGGGGGCGCGGACGCTGATGATCGCGGACGGGCCTGACGAGGTGCATCAGCGGTCGTTGGCTCGGCGGGAGTTGAAGCGGTACGTGTGAGGCCGGGGCGCCTGGTGGG
>NZ_JARGEE010000379.1:0-8686 GCF_033794485.1 Streptomyces sp. MB09-02B | reverse complement strand
GCTCTCCACCCCCTCCGCCCGCCCCCGCTCACTGCGCCGCAAGGCCGTGCGCGTGCTGATCGGCGTGCTGCTCGGGTACCTCGCCCTGTGGGCCACGGGCTCCCTGGGCATCCTGGGCATGTCGTACGTGGCGCGTGAGACCACCTCGGTGCCCGAGGGGACGCGCTCGGTGAAGGGCATCCACAACTTCCAGCCCGTCGGCACGGACGGTGAGCTGTGGCGCGGCGCCGCCCCCTCCCCCGCCGGTTACCGGGCGCTCGCCGACCTCGGCTTCACCACGGTCGTCGACCTGCGCGCGGAGAAGCTGAGCGCCGCCCAGCGCGCCCTGCCGCGCGAGGCGGGCCTCGACGTCGTACGGGTGCCGATGCGTGACGGGCAGACCCCGACGCCCGAGCAGGTGCGGCGTCTGCTCGACACGGTCTCCGAGAGTTCCGGGCCGGTGTTCGTGCACTGCGGCGCGGGGGTCGGCCGTACGGGGACGATGGCCGCGGCCTATCTCGTGAGGACCGGGCAGGAGGACTCGCCGGGCGCGGTCTGGCGCAACCTGTCGGTCGGGCCGCCGTCGATCGAGCAGATCTACTACGGGCTGATGCTGGAGCGGGAGCGCGAGACGGCGCAGCCGCCGCTGCCGGTGGTCGCGGTGAGCCGCCTCGTCGACGCGCCGCGCCGGATCTGGTCGTACGTGTAGGCGCGCACAGCACGGTGTGACGACTGCGCGGCGCGGGCCAGGAGGGCCCGCGCCGCGCAGTCGTACACCCATTCTCGGCACAGCCCCTACGGCTTGCGTGCCACCGCCCCGTACCCCGGGATGGCCCCGTCGTCCTGTCCGGGGACGGGGTCGCCGAGTTCGGGGTGCCAGTGGTGGGGCACCTCGACGCCGGGGTCGACCAGTTCGAGGCCGTCGAAGAAGCGGGTGAACTCCTCGCGGGAGCGCAGGGCCAGGGTGACTCCGGCGGCCTTGAGCTTCTCGGTGGCCGCCTTCGACTCCTCGGGGGTGAAGTCGGCGGTGGCGTGGGTGACGACCAGATAGCTGCCGGAGGGCAGTTCGGACATCAGCCGCTGGACCAGGGCGTGCGCGCCGTCCTCGTCGGAGACGAAGTGCAGCAGCGCGATCAGGGAGAGCGCCACGGGCCGGTCGAAGTCGAGGATCTTCTTGGCGCCCTCGACGACGGCGTGCGGGTCGCGCACGTCGGCCTGCAGGTACTCCGTGCGCCCCTCCGGCGTACCGCGCAGCAGGGCCGCCGCGTGGGCCAGCACGATGGGGTCGTTGTCGCAGTAGACGACGCTCGTGCCGGGGGCGACCCGTTGGGCGATCTGGTGCAGGTTCGGCTCGGTCGGGATGCCTGTGCCGATGTCGAGGAACTGGCGGACGCCGTGCTCGGCGAGCCAGCGTGTGGAGCGGTGCATGAAGGCACGGTTGACCTGTGCCATCACCGGCACGCGGGGGTCGAGGGTCAGCATCTGCCGGCCCATCGCCTCGTCGACGGGGTAGTTGTCCTTGCCACCGAGGTACCAGTCGTACATCCGCGCGGGATGGGGTCTGCTCGTGTCGATCTCGACGGGGGGACGCCCGTTCATGACGTACTCCATAAGACTCCGCAGCAGTAAGTGATCAATTCAGGGCCAACATAGGGGGATCGGCTGAGCAACAGGGAGGGCGCAACAGGCCTCAGGAGAGCAGGAAGTCGGCCACCCCCGCCTTGGCGCCCTGGATGAAGGCGTTCATCTCGTCGGGCGTGTAGATCAGCGCCGGTCCGTCGGGGTCGGTGGACTGCCGTACGGCGATCCGGCCGTCGGCGAGCTTCATGGCCTCCAGGCAGTTGCCTCCGTTGCCTCCGCTCCAGGGCTTGTGCCAGCCCTCGCTGCCCAGTTCCCGGGCGGGCATGCCGTTGTAGACGCGGTTGTGCGACTGTGTGCGCGGGCGCGACTGCGGCTTGGTGAATTCCATTCGGTGTCTTCAGAGCTCCTCGCGGAGATCCCAGAGGATCTCCTTCGTGCGTTGTGCCGTGGCGGCCTGCGCCGCCATGCGGTCCATGACCTCGAGGTGGGTCGCCACCTCGGAGCGGTCGTCCAGGTAGACGGCGCCGGTCAGGTACTCGCTGTAGACCATGTCCGGAAGCTCCGGCATGGCGAAACGGAACAGGACGAACGGCCCGTACGTGCCGGGGTGCGGTCCTGTGTCGAACGTGGCGACCTGCAGCGTCACATGGGACAGCTCCATCGCCTCCAGCAGTCGGTCGAGTTGGGCGCGCATGACCGCCGGTCCGCCGACAGGGCGGCGCAGGGCGGTCTCGTCCATCACGAACCACAGCCGGGGCGCACCCTCACGGGTGAGCAGTTCCTGGCGTTGCATGCGCAGGTCGACATGGCGTTCGATGTCCGCGGGTTTGGTCTGGCCGATGGCGCCCGAGGTCATGACGGAACGCGCGTAGTCCTCCGTCTGCAGCAGGCCGGGGACGAAGTGCGGGTCGTAGCCGCGGATCAGGGAGGCGGCGCCCTCCAGGCTGACGTACATGGAGAACCAGCCCGGCAGGATGTCGTGGTAGCGCTGCCACCAGCCGGGTTTGTTGGCCTCCTCGGCGAGTTGGACGAAGGTCTCGGCCTCCTCGTCGCCGACTCCGTACGCCTTCAGCAGGAGCTGGAGGTAGGGGATCTTGAGGGCGACCTCGGCGGTCTCCATGCGGCGGACCGTGGCGGCGGTGACATGCAGGACGCGCGCGGCGTCCTCGCGTCTGATGCCCGCGCGCTCGCGCAGGTCCAACAGACGCCGGCCGAGCACGACCTGCCCGACCGTCGGCGCGGACCGCGGCTCGCTCATCTCGCCTCTCTTCCCTGTGACCCTGCGCTGACCTGCGTCGATGTCCGGGCCATCCCGGTGCCGACAGCCTTGCGGCGCCGTTCGGAGATCTCGCGCGTCGCACCCGTCCGTGTACACATACGAACACTGTGTGTGCATACGAACGTTGTGCGAGGGATTTCCAACTGGCGCCGCTACACGTGCTGTTGCGTGCAGTGTGCCACGACCGTTCAGAGAGTCACACGGCACTCTGCAATTTTCAGAGTGACACTTGCCAAGTGTTCACGGCGGGGCGATAGTGGCAAGCGTGATTCCGCCCCCTGCGCCGTTAGGAACAGACGCCGCCGGTGACCGTGTCGGTCCCGGTCCGGCCGCCGGGGCGCGCCCCGAGACAATCGCCGAGCGCCGGTTTCGGTTCGAGCTGGCCGCGCACCCGGGTGCCGTGGCCCAGGCCCGGCGTGTGACCCGTACCCAGCTCACCGGCTGGGCCCTCTGCGAGGACACCTGCGACACGGCTGCCCTCGTCGTGTCCGAGCTGGTGACCAACGCGATCGTGCACACCGCGAGCAGCCAGATCGTCTGCGAGCTGCACGACGGCGACGACCTGGTGCGGATAGCGGTACGGGACGAGGGCTGCGCACCCGGCCAGCCGCACCCCTCGCCGCAGCGGCCCGAGGAGGAACACGGCAGGGGACTGCTCCTCATAGAGTCCCTCTGCCGCTCATGGGGTGCCCAGCCGGTCGGTCTGGGACTCCTGGTGTGGGCGGACGTACCACGCGGCCTGCTCGCCTCCGCGGCCACGGTGATCCCGCCGCAGACCGTCGCGGCCGGCGCGCCCGAGACGGTCGCGGACCTGACCCTGGGCGCGTGCAGGGGCACGGACACGGCGGCCCGGTCCGATCTGGGCTGGGGCGCGAAGAAGCCGCCCACCGAGGACCGGGACGGTGAGGCGGAGTCCTTCCGTCTCACCGGTGTCGAGAGCCGACGCGGCGGTGCCCAGGCCGGGTACCACACGGGCTTCGAATGTCGTGCGGAAGCCGGAGTCCGGCCCCAAGTCGGACGGCGGACGGGGGCCGAATGGGTGTGAGCGCGTCGATCGGTCCCCCTCTGCCTCCCGGTGGGGGCAGAGTGGCCCGCGTGGTGAGCCTCGACACCCTGACCCGACTGCGCCGCGCCCAGCGTTCCGCCGCGCCGCCCCGCCCCATCCCCCTGCCCGAGGGCATGACCGCGCCCATGGGATGCGACGCGGTCGCCGTCCCGGCCCGCTTCGGTCCGATGGTCCTGCCTCGGCTGCCCCGCGTGGGCTGTGTCTACGCCGACCGGGCGCACTGGTGGTGGATCGTGCCGGCCGACTCCGACTACGCGCTGGAGTGGCCGTCGCCGGTGCGCTACACCACCGGGGCGCTGGTCTCCGACGGCGCGGCCGCCCCCGGGCTCATCCTCAGGCCCGAGGGGACGATCCCCTATACGCCGCCGATACCGCTGTATCTGGCGCTGTGCCGGGTGACGGGGACGACGCCCACGTGGTCCCGCATGCCCGCGTAGGGCTCCGCCGGTCGGGCTGCTCCTGGTAGGGGCTGCGCCCTGTGCGGGGGGTCTGTCTCGTGTGCGGCTGCCCTGCTGTGGGGGCCGATCACGTCTGGTCCCCCCGCGCCTCTGACGAGCCCGCGCCCCTGACGGGCCCGCGCCTCTGACGGGCCCGCGCCCCTGACGGGCCCGCGCCTCTGACGGGCCCGCGCCTCTGACGGACCTGCGGCCCTTCAGGGGGATCCCGAAAGACGCCGTAAAGACGCCGTCGCGCGCGCCCCTTGTGCTCCGGCTGGTCGGCGTGGCACCGTCGTGCGCCCTGGCCGGGAGCGGAGGGTGTCGGGATAGTGGCCCTCTGCGACGACTCGGGGGAGGCCGTGAGTGGGGAAGGCACGTGGCGGAGGCAAGCCGGAGACGTCCGAGTCGGAGAGGCTCCTCTTCGGAGGACCGCTGCGGTACGACATGGGCTGGTCGCAGCATGCCGACGCCTTTCTGGAGCTGAACTTCCGCGCGATGATCCGGCGGCTGCCGTCGCTGCTCGCGTCGAGCTTCCGGCTGGCCTGGCAGGCTGACCGGCGAGCCGCCCGGACCGTGCTGGCCGCAGAGACGGGCCGTGGCCTCGCCCAGGCGGTGAGCCTGCTCGCGGTGAACACGATCCTGGCCCGGCTGATGGCGGACGGCACGGTCGAGGAGCGGCTGCGGGAGGCGGTCCCCGCCCTCGTCACCATCGCCGCGGTCATGCTGGTGGCCACGCTGCTGCGGGCCGCGTCGACGTACGCCACCGGCCGGCTGGAACCGAAGGTGGAGCGGGTCGCGACCGAGCTGTACCTGGAGCGGGCGGCGGCGGTGGAGCTGTCCGCGATCGAGGACGACGGCTTTCACAAACTGCTGGACACCGCGAAGTACGGCGCCCAGTCGGCCCGCCGGATGATCAGCTACTCGGCGCGCGTGGTCAACGCGCTGATCTCGCTGATCGCGGCGGCCGGCGTGTTGACCGTGCTGCACCCGGCCCTGCTGCCGCTGCTGGTCACGATGACCCTGCCGAGCGCCTGGAGCTCCCTGACGATCGCCCGCCGCCGCTACACGTCGTTCCACGCCTGGGTGCAGCACGCGCGCGCGGGCTATCTGATCGGATCCCTGCTGATCGAGCCGGAGGCGGCCCCGGAGATCCGGGTGCACGGCGTCGGCCCGTTCCTGCTGCGCCACTTCCGCTCCATGTCGGAGTCCGCGGAGGCCGAGCAGGCCCGCCTGGCCCGGCTGGCGGCCCGTACAGGCCTGTACGCGGCCCTCTGGACGGGGCTGGCCACCGTGGCGACGTACGCGACGCTGGGCGGTCTGCTGCTCGGCGGCACCATGGCTCTGTCCGTCGCGGGTACGGCGGTGATCGCGATCCGCACCGGCTCCGCGAGCCTCGACACGCTGGTCCTGGAGGTGAACTCGCTGCACGAGGAGGCCCTCTTCGTGGGTGACATGCAGCGGCTGTACGTGGAGGCCGCCAAGCGCGCGATCCCGGAGGGCGGTGATCCGCTGCCCGAGGACCCAAGCGAGATCCGGCTGGAGAACGTGACCTTCACGTACCCGGGGAAGGCCGGCCGGCCGGCGCTCAAGGACGTCACCCTGACCGTGCCGCTCGGCAAGATCGTGGCCCTCGTCGGTGAGAACGGCTCAGGCAAGACGACCCTGGTCAAGCTGCTCGCCGGGCTGTACGCGCCCGACCAGGGCAAGATCATGTGGGACGGCGTGGACGCGGCGGGCGCCGACCGGCGACAGCTCGCCGAGCGCATCGCGATGGTCGCGCAGGACTTCAAGCGATGGCCCTTCACGGCCCGCGTCAACCTGGCGATCGGCCGCCCCTCCGCACCGCTGACCGAAGAACGGCTCGCGGCGTCCGTCGCGGAGGCCGGCGCTCAGGACGTGATGGACGATCTGCCGCGCGGCCTCGACACACTGCTGGGCAAGGGGTTCAGCGGGGGGCACGAGCTGTCGGGCGGGCAGTGGCAGCGCCTCGGGATCGCGCGGGCCGCGTACCGGCGCGGGCGCATCCTCATCGTGGACGAGCCGACCGCCGCCCTGGACGCGCGCGCCGAGCTGGAGGTCTTCGAGAAGATCCGCGCCCTGGCGGGCACCGGTCAGACGGTCGTCCTGATCACCCACCGGCTGGCGTCGGTCCGTCACGCCGACCTCGTGCACGTCCTCGATCAGGGGCGCCTGGTGGAGTCCGGCACCCCGGACGAACTGCTGGCCACGGGCGGGGTGTACGCCGAGCTGTACTCACTGCAGGCGGAGCAGTTCGCGGCACGCGTGCCGACCGAGCGGACCGCCGCGGCGAGCGTTCCCGCGCCGAAGGCGGGGTGACGGTCAGGCCGACGCGGTCGCGGCGGTCTCGGCGCCGCGCACGATGACCAGGAACATGTCCGTCGCGATGTCCATGACGACCTCGGCCTGCTGCCCCTCGAGGCGGGCCGCGTGCGCCAGCTCCTCCGCCGGCCACGAGCCGCGCGGCCCACCGGCGGGAAAGCGCCCCAGCACCGTTCGCCCGTTCACCCTGCACCTCCATGTCGCGCTGCATCCGTGAGCCCGTAGCCCGCGGCTAGTCAGCTCGTAGATTTAAACGCCAACCATGGGGTGAACGGCTCGCGAAGTGACGGTACTGAGACGTAGTTGACACGAGGTCAACGGCGGATCGTGAGGTCCCTCTCAGAAACCACACATTCCGGTGACGCCACGTGCCCACACTTGCACTATTTGTCACTCCTCGTACGTCTGGTCGTACGTGACCCGCGCGCCGCCCACCGCACCGGTGACGTCGTGGTCGTAGTCGTGGTCATGATCGCGGTCATCGTCGCGGTCATGGTCATGGTCGTAGTCGTAGGCGTAGGCGTAGTCGTGCTGGAAAGTGTTGCCGTACGACGAGTACCGGCACTGCGTCCGTTTCATGCGCGTCCGGCAGGGGCGCGATCCTCGGCTACGCGGGCGGCTTGTCGTAGTCCTGGATCCGGCCGCCGTGGCTGCGGTCGGTGAGTGCGGCCAGGCGGTCCGTCATCTCCCGAACGGTCGCCGGCACGTCGACGGTGAGCAGTTCGCGATCCCGCATCAGGACACGGCCGTCCACGATCGTGGTGCGTACGTCGGCGGAGCGGGCGCTGTGCACGAGGGTGGCGGCGAGGTCGTGCACGGGCTGGGTGTGCGGGCCGGTGAGGTCGACAAGGGCGATGTCGGCGCGCCGGCCGGGGGCGAGGCTGCCGACGCTCTCCCCCAGCCCCACGGCCCGGGCGCTCTGGAGCGTGGCGTGGTGCAGGGCCTGGCGGGAGGTCAGCCAGCGCGGGTCACCCTCGGTGGACTTCTGCACGAGCGCGGTGAGGGCCATGGCCTCCCACACGTCGAGGGAGTTGTTGGAGGCGGCCCCGTCCGTGGCGAGTCCGACGGGAACGCCGATGCGGCGCAGGGCACGCACCGGGGTCGTGGGCCAGGCGAACTTGAGGTAGCCGCGGGGCGCGGTCGCCACGGCCACCGGTCCCGTCGCCCGCTCCAGGACCGGCAGGTCGCGCTCGACGATTCCGGTGCCGTGCGCGATGAGGACACCCGCGGGGAGGCCGAGCAGTCCGGTGCGTTCCAGGATCTCGATGGGCGTGACGCCGTGCCGGGCCAGGCTGTTCTCGGTCTGGTCGCGGCTCTCCGCGGCGTGCAGGTGCACCGGGAGGCCGTGCTCGCGGGCGAGTGCGGCGGTCGCGGCGAGGTCGGCGTCGTCCACGGTGTAGGGGGCGTGCGGGGCGAGCGCGGTGGTGATACGCCCGCCGGCCGCGCCCCGGTGCCGTAGCGCGAACTCCAAGGACTTCTCACGGCCTTCGGGCCCCTGCGAGGAGAAGAAGGCCTCCCCCAGATGAGCCCGCAGGCCGGTCTCCTCGACCACGGCGGCGACGCTGTCCATGGCGAAGTAGTGGTCGGCGAAGCAGGTCACCCCGCCGCGGATCATCTCCGCGCACGCCAGCCGGGCCCCCAGTTCGACGTCCCGCGCCGTCAGGTTGGACTCGACGGGCCAGATGACGTCGTTGAACCACTCCTGAGCCGGCATGTCCTCCGCGATGCCCCGCAGCGCCACCATGGGCGCGTGCGTATGGCAGTTGACGAGCCCCGGCAGGGCGACCTGCCCGCGCGCGTCGATGCGTTCCGCCGTGGGGACGGGGGCCGTCTCCTCCGCCGGTCCGATGCTCGCGATCACCCCCTCCCGTACGACGATCGCGGCGTCCTCGACGAACGCGATGCCCTCGCCCTCGTCGTGGACGAGGGCGGTGCAGCCGGTGATGACGAGATCGGCGGGTGACGGGGCCGAGGACGAGGTTGAGGAGGGGGGAGCGGCAGAGG